>JAEXMK010000209.1 GCA_023444445.1 Pseudomonadota bacterium
GTAAGTTCCGGCCGGGCGGCAAAGCCTCGTGCGTGGCGCTTTTCCTTGACAAATCGGTTCAGCCATGCGCTTTTCCGCCAAATTTCGAAAGTCGGCCCCAGAGGCCATGACACGCTTCTTCAGGATACAATCATGCATCGCTACCGCAGCCACACCTGTGCCGCTCTTCGCAAGTCTCACGTCGGCGAGACCGTCCGTCTTTCCGGTTGGGTGCATCGCGTTCGAGACCATGGCGGCGTTCTCTTCATCGACCTTCGCGACCATTACGGCATCACCCAGGTGGTTGCCGATCCTGATAGCCCTGCCTTCAAGGTTGCGGAAACCGTGCGCGGCGAATGGGTCATCCGCATCGACGGCCTCGTCAAGGCGCGTTCGGAAGACACCGTCAACAAGGGCATGGCGACCGGCGAGATCGAGCTTTACGCTCAGGAAATCGAGGTTCTCGGCGTCGCCAAGGAACTGCCGCTGCCGGTCTTCGGTGAGCCTGACTATCCGGAAGACGTCCGCCTGAAGTACCGCTTCCTCGACCTGCGCCGCGAAACGCTTCACAAGAACATCGTCAAGCGCACGCAGATCATCTCCGCCATGCGCGCCGGCATGGCCGATGCCGGCTTTGCCGAATATACGACGCCGATCCTAACGGCCTCCTCGCCGGAAGGCGCGCGCGACTTCCTCGTGCCGTCGCGTATTCATGAGGGCAAGTTCTTCGCGCTGCCGCAGGCGCCGCAGCAGTACAAGCAGCTTCTGATGGTGGCCGGTTTCGACCGCTACTTCCAGATCGCGCCGTGCTTCCGCGATGAAGACCCGCGCGCCGATCGCCTGCCGGGCGAATTCTACCAGCTCGACGTCGAAATGAGCTTCGTGACCCAGGAAGATGTCTGGACCACGATGGAGCCGATGATGACGGCCGTCTTCGAAAAGTTTGCCGAAGGCAAGCCGGTAACGAAAGAGTGGCCGCGCATTCCCTATGATGAGGCGATCCGCAAATATGGTTCCGACAAGCCGGATCTGCGCAACCCGATCGTCATGCAGGCCGTGACGGAGCATTTCGATGGCTCGGGCTTCAAGGTCTTCGCGAACATGATCGCCTCCAACCCGAAGGTACAGGTCTGGGCAATCCCGGCCAAGACCGGCGGTTCGCGTGCGTTCTGTGACCGCATGAACGCCTGGGCGCAGTCTCAGGGCCAGCCCGGCCTCGGCTACATCTTCTGGAAGGAAGAGGACGGCAAGGTTGGCGGTTCCGGCCCGCTTGCCAAGAACATTGGCGAGGAACGCACCGAAGCGCTGCGCCAGCAGCTCGGCCTCGAGGCTGGCGACGCCTGCTTCTTCGTTGCCGGTGATCCCGCCAAGTTCTATAAGTTTGCTGGTGAGGCGCGCACCCGCGCTGCCGACGAACTGAACCTGATCGACCGCGACCGCTTCGAAATGTGCTGGATCGTCGACTTCCCCTTCTTCGAATACAACGAAGAAGAAAAGAAGATCGACTTTGCCCACAACCCCTTCTCGATGCCGCAGGGTGGTCTGGAAGCGCTGGAAGGGCAGGACCCGCTCTCCATCAAGGCCTTCCAGTATGACGCGGTCTGCAACGGCTTCGAAATCGCCTCCGGTTCGATCCGTAACCAGTCGCCCGAGCTGATGGTCAAGGCATTCGAAAAGGTTGGCCTGTCGCAGACCGACGTTGAAGAGCGCTTCGGCGGTCTCTATCGCGCGTTCCAGTACGGCGCGCCTCCGCATGGCGGTTGCGCCTTCGGCATCGACCGTGTGGTCATGCTGCTGGTCGGTGCGAAGAACCTGCGCGAAATCACGCTGTTCCCGATGAACCAGCAGGCGCAGGACCTTCTGATGAACGCGCCGTCGCCGGCAACGCCGACACAGCTCCGCGAACTGGCGCTGCGCGTCGTTCCGTCGAAGAAAGACTGATCGTGTTGAAGACGCTGCTCGACCGCGTTCGCGCAGCCTTCACCCGTGCATTGGCGGTCGCACTTGCGGCCGCTTTTGCGTTCTGGATTGCGCGTGAATGGCTCGGCCACAGCCAGCCGGTCTTTGCCGCCATCAGCGCGCTGATCTGCCTTGCTCCGGGCATTCCAAGCCACGTCCGCCAGGGTCTCGGTCTTTTGGTCGGTGTTACAATCGGCATCCTTGTCGGCGAAATAGCACTTTTCGTTCCGCATGACTTCGCCGAAATCCGTTTGGCATCGGCAACCTTCATCGCCATGATTCTTGCATCGATGTTCGGTCTGCCGCCGGTCGTGCCGATACAGGCCGGAGCCTCGGCCATGCTCGTACTGCTGATGGGGCCGCAGCTTGCCGGTTTTGTGCGCTTCGTGGATGTCGTCGTCGGCGTCGTCACAGGAATGGCGGTTGCCTTCGTTTTCTTTCGTGAGCGATTGAAGTTCTAGGCCTCGTGCCGGAAACTTGATAATGCTCACTCTCGCCGGTATAACCGACACACTCACCACGGACCCGGTGAAATTCCGGGTGGCTCTTCTGGCCGCCGATCCGCCAGACAACGCAAAGCACCGATATTTCATTTCAATCTACCGGACATGGCTCCGGCCGGTGCGTCATTCTTTGCGAAAAAATCAGATGAACAGATTTCAGACTTACAGACGTGAGTGGTTTTCCAATATTCGCGGCGATCTCCTTTCCGGCATCGTCGTGGCACTCGCCCTCATTCCCGAAGCCATCGGCTTCTCCGTCATCGCCGGGGTCGATCCGAAGGTGGGATTGTTCGCCTCCTTTGCGATTGCCTGCGTTTCCGCCTTCACCGGCGGCAGACCGGGCATGATCTCGGCGGCAACCGCCGCCACGGCCGTCCTGATGGTTACGCTCGTGAAGGAACACGGGCTGCAATATCTCTTCGCCGCCACCATCCTCATGGGCGTGCTGCAAATTCTGGCAGGCCTTGTGAAACTCGGCCGGGTAATGCGCTTCGTCTCGCGCTCGGTCATGACCGGTTTCGTTAATGCGCTGGCGATCCTGATCTTCATGGCGCAATTGCCTGAGCTGATCGGCGTCCCGGTCGAAACTTACGTCATGATCGCGGCCGGTCTTGCGATCATCTATCTCTTCCCGCTGGTCACCAAAATCGTTCCGTCGCCGCTGGTCGCCATCATCGTTCTCACCTGTGTCGCCGTCTTCTCCGGCATGGATATCCGCACGGTCGGCGATCTCGGTGAATTGCCCTCGACGCTGCCGATATTCGCCCTGCCGCAGGTACCGCTGACCTTCGAGACGCTGCGGATCATCTTTCCCTATTCCGTCGCGCTCGCCGCCGTCGGTCTGCTGGAATCGCTGCTGACGGCACAGATCGTCGACGACATGACGGATACGGGCAGCAACAAGAGCCGGGAATGCATCGGGCAGGGGACGAGCAACATCGCCTCCGCCCTCATCGGCGGCATGGGCGGCTGCGCCATGATCGGCCAGTCCGTCATCAATGTCAGTTCGGGCGGTCGGGGCCGCTTGTCCACTTTCGTCGCGGGCGCGTTCCTGCTCTTCCTCATACTGGTGCTGGATGATCTCGTGCGCATCATTCCCATGGCCGCGCTGGTGGCGGTGATGATCATGGTCTCCATCGGCACATTCTCGTGGCGCTCCATCCTCGATCTGCGCCGCAACCCGCCATCCTCCAGCATCGTCATGCTGGTCACGGTCGGCACGGTGCTTGCGACCCATGATCTTGC
This sequence comes from Pseudomonadota bacterium, assembly GCA_023444445.1. GTDB lineage: Bacteria > Pseudomonadota > Alphaproteobacteria > Rhizobiales > Rhizobiaceae > Agrobacterium. The sequence continues at coordinate 3,687 of JAEXMK010000209.1, forward strand.
AAAGGGCGTGCTGGCCGGCGTCCTTCTCTCCGGCGTGTTTTTCGCGGGCAAGGTGTCGAAACTCTTCCATGTCCGGCCGGAGCTTTCAGCCGATGGCCGGGAGCGGATCTATCGTGTCGACGGCCAGATTTTCTTCGCCTCGACGGAAAGCTTCATCGCCGCCTTCGATTTCGCCGAAGAGCTTGAGGCGGTGACGATCGATGTCACGCAGGCACATTTGTGGGATATTTCCGCAGTCGGCGCTCTGGACAAGGTGGTGCTGAAATTCCGCAAGGCCGGCAGGCGGGTCGAGGTGATCGGTGTCAACGAGGCGAGCGTCCACATGATCGACCGTTTCGCCCTGCACGATAAACAGGATGGCGCTGCCGCGCCGCTGCACTGAGCGCAAAAGAAAAGCCCCGGCATGACCGGGGCTTTTTTAGTTTTATTCGTTCGCCGTCACCGTCACACCGAGCATTTTTGGCAGGGTGTTCGGCGCGCCCATCGCAGCACCCATGATCATGGGGAAGGGGACCGGCTTTTCCGGCTCAGCCGTGATCGAGAAGTTCTTCGGATTGTCGATATAGGTGTTGATCGCCGCCGACACCATGTTCTGCAATTCCGGAACGTTGAGCGACGCCATCATGATCGGCGCCATGCCCTTGATGGTCTGGGCAAGCTGATCGCCCGTCATGCCCTGCTGGCTTGCCGCATAGTCTATCGCGCGCTTGGTGATGCTGGCGTCTTCGAAGCTGATTTCGGCGTTGACGAAGGAGAGCTGCTGCATCAGGCCAAGCATGGCGAGGCTTGCCGCCTGGTCGGCCTGTTCCTTGTTCGGGTTGGCAGCCTGCGCCTTCACCGTTTCCTGCATCGACTTGATGAAGGCAAGCGTGTAGCCGGAGAAACCGAACGACATGTTGAGACGGCCGACATCATCGAGATCGATGGCATATTCCTCGACATCAACAGTGCCGGAAGCAACTTCCCAGCTGCCGCTCATGGTCATGTCGCCGGAGAGCGCCTGCAGCTTCAGCTTCTCGATCGCGTCTTTGGTTGCGGGATCAGTGACTTCGCTGAGATCGGCCTTGAAGCCGGAAGCGTCTAGTTCAAAACCGATAGAGCTCTTGTCATCGCTCACCGACATCGTCGCGCTGGTCTCCTCAAGCGAGAAAGCCTGCTTGCCGTCGACGGAAACGGAAATTGGGCCGCTATGGGCTTCGTCGTAGAACATCAGCGCATCGACGGTGCCGGTGGTGGCGTCAGCGGGAATGACGAGGCCGGACATATAGATGTCGCTTGCCTTGATCTCCACATTTTCCTGCTTGTAGTCGATATTGTCGAAACGGGCGTTCTTGATCTTGTAACCGCCGTTGTTTTCCTCGACCCCTTCAAGGGTGATATTGCCGACCGGGATTTTCTTGGCCGGATCGGCGGCCGCGTTGAAGGTCACGCCGTTCAGCGTCACCGTCGAGCCGTTGACGGCGACGGAGCCGGCGGCGATCTCGCCGCCCTGCGCGGCGTAAGCTGCATTGATTTTCTTCAGCACGTCCCCGCCATCAAGCGCAAAGGCCGGCGCGGAAAGGGCAAGAAGCGCGGCGCTTGCGAAAAGAACCTGCCGGGTGGATTTCAGTCTCATGATGTTTCTTCCCTCAACGTACGGATGCGTTCCGTGTCTCAATGCTAATGGTGATACTTATATTCGCTGATAGTCAAAGGTCTATAGGATTTAGATCGATTCCCATGACGGCGGCATTGCGGCATTCGCAGCGCGGTTAACAAAAAACCGCAGGAAAGAGTTGCTTTCATCCACAGGGCACGCCCCTGTGTTTCTTGCCGGGAATCGGCATTTCCGCTAGTCAAGCACCATGGGAAAAGATCTTGTGCCTCCGTCCGGCGGAGACGATAATATTCATCCGGTCGATTTGAAGGCGGCGCTTGAAGAGCGCTACCTCGCTTACGCCTTGTCCACGATCATGCATCGTGCGCTGCCGGACGTGCGCGACGGCCTAAAGCCGGTACACCGCCGCATCATTCACGCCATGAGTGAAATGGGCATTCGCCCCAACTCCGCCTTCAAGAAATGTGCGCGTATCGTCGGTGACGTGATCGGTAAATTCCATCCGCATGGCGACCAGTCGGTCTATGACGCGCTTGTGCGCCTCGCGCAGGATTTCTCGCAGCGTTATCCAATCGTGGACGGGCAGGGCAATTTCGGTAACATAGACGGCGACGGCGCTGCCGCCTATCGTTACACCGAAGCGCGGATGACCGAGGTTGCGGCGCTGCTGCTTGAAGGCATCGGTGAGGATGCGGTGGATTTCCGCGCCACCTATAACGAGGAAGACGAAGAACCGGTCGTCCTGCCGGGCGCTTTCCCCAATTTACTTGCCAACGGCGCCTCCGGCATCGCGGTGGGCATGGCAACGTCGATCCCGCCGCACAACGCCCATGAACTTTGCGACGCGGCGCTGTATCTTATCAAGCATCCCGATGCGACGGTGGAAAAGCTGGTCGAGTTCATTCCCGGCCCCGACCTGCCGACCGGTGGCGTGATTGTCGAAAGCCGTGAGAATATTCTCGATGCCTATAAGACGGGACGCGGCGGTTTCCGCGTGCGCGCCAAGTGGGAAACGGAAGATCTCGGCCGTGGCGGTTACCAGATCGTCATCACCGAAATCCCCTTCCAGGTGCAGAAATCGCGCTTGATCGAAAAGATCGCCGAACTGCTGATCGCCCGCAAACTGCCGCTGCTCGAAGACGTCAGAGACGAGTCGGCCGAAGACGTCCGCATCGTGTTGGTGCCGAAGAGCCGTACGGTGGATGCGACGCTCTTGATGGAATCGCTGTTCCGCCTGTCCGACCTCGAAAGCCGCCTGCCGCTCAATATGAACGTGCTGTCGCTTGGCAAGGTGCCGAAGGTGATGGCGCTGAACGAGGTGCTGAGCGAATGGCTGGCGCATCGCAAGGACGTGCTGGTCCGCCGCTCCCGCCACCGTCTCGCCGCAATCGACCGCAGGCTCGAAATTCTGGGCGGTTTGCTCGTCGCTTATCTCAATCTCGATGAGGTGATCCGCATCATCCGCGAAGAGGATGAGCCGAAACAGGTGATGATGGCCAAGTGGTCGCTCACCGACAATCAGGCGGAAGCCATCCTCAACATGCGGCTGCGCAATTTGCGCAAGCTTGAAGAGTTCGAAATCCGTAAGGAATTCGATGAACTCAGCAGCGAAAAAGCCGAAATCGAAGCGCTGCTCGCCTCCGATGAGAAGCAGTGGCAGACCGTTGCCTGGGAAATCGGCGAGGTCAAAAAGAAATATGCCAAGGCAACCGAGATCGGCCGTCGCCGCACGCAGTTCGCGGATGCGCCGGATGCCGATATCGAAGCCATCCAGCAGGCGATGATCGAGAAGGAACCGGTCACCATCGTCATCTCGCAGAAGGGCTGGATCCGGGCGCTGAAGGGGCACATGTCCGACACGTCGACCTTGACCTTCAAGGAAGGCGACGGCCCGAAGCTGGCCTTCCCGGCGCAGACGACCGACAAGCTCTTGCTGCTGACCACCGGCGGCAAGGCCTATACGCTCGGCGCCGACAAGCTGCCGGGCGGGCGCGGCCATGGCGAGCCGATCCGCATCATGGTCGATATGGAGAACGATCAGGACATCCTGACCGCCTTCGTGCATGATCCGTCACGCAAGCTTCTGCTCGTCTCCACGGCCGGCAACGGCTTCATCGTGGCGGAAAGCGAAATGGTCGCGAACACCCGCAAGGGCAAGCAGATCATGAATGTCTCCATGCCTGATGAGGCCAAGCTCGCCGTGCCGGTCACGGGTGACCACGTCGCTGTCGTCGGCGAAAACCGAAAGCTGCTCGCCTTCCCGCTGGCGCAGATACCGGAAATGTCACGCGGCAAGGGCGTGCGCCTGCAGCGCTATAAGGATGGCGGCGTCGTCGACGTCAAATGTTTCGCGCTTGCCGAGGGCTTGTCATGGTCCGACACGGCCGGGCGTCTATTCAACAAGGTGGGTGAAGAACTGCGCGAATGGCTGGCCGACCGCGCAACGGCGGGCCGCACTGTGCCGAAGGGCTTTCCGCGCAGCGGGAAATTTGGCGGCTGATATTTGAACGTCCCGGGGCTGTCCCGGGACGTTTTCAATCTCATGTGTTTGGCAATCAAACCACCGAGTGCTTATGACTTCGCGAGCGCTTTTAAAGCAACGTGGTACTTGCGCATCACTTGCCGTGCATGTTCCAGCTGACGATCAAAGTCACCTGTTGCTTCTTCGTTCGGGCTCTCAGCAGTTCGCAATTCAAGTACGTTGCCGTCAGTTCTTGAACTGAGAACGTCGCCAATCTTCCAGCCAAGCTGTTCAAGCATATCCTTTGGGATTACAACGCCTGCCTCTTCACCGAACTCGCAAATGGTTGCTTTCATCTGAAATACTCCAAGTTTGATTGGAATTTAGCATGCGATTTTGACGGTTAGACCAGCCCGTTACTTTTCTTCCGGCGTATAAACCTCCCACCCGCGCGGCGTCAGGTGCTCCTGCGGGTGGTAGCGCGTCTTATAGCCCATCTTTTCCGAACCATCGACCCAATAGCCTAGGTAGACGTGCGGCAGGCCGAGTGCGCGGGTACGGGTGATGTGATCGATGATCATGAAGGTGCCGAGCGAGCGTTTTTCGAGCTCGGGATTGAAGAAAGAATAGACCATCGACAGGCCGTCGCTCATCACGTCGCTGAGCGCCACCGCCAGCAACTCGCCGCGCTTGCTGGAATCGATGCCGGAGCCGGGCTCACGCACGCGATATTCGATGATGCGGGTGTTCACATGTGTGTCTTCCACCATGATCGCATAGTCCAGCGCCGACATGTCGGACATGCCGCCAGACTGGTGCCGATGGTCGAGATAGCGGCGAAACAGGGCGAATTGTTCGGTGGAAGGTTCGGCCGCATGCACCGTTGCGACGACATCCTTATTGGCGGCAAGAACGCGTCGCATCGATTTTGTCGGCTGGAACTGTTCGGTGAGGATGCGCACGGAGACGCAGGCGCGACAGGTTTCGCAGGCAGGTCGATAGGCGATGTTCTGCGAGCGCCTGAAACCGCCCTGGGTCAGAAGATCGTTCATTTCTGCCGCGCGCGGGCCAACCAGATGGGTGAAGACCTTCCGCTCCATCTGGTTCGGCAGATAGGGGCATGTGGCCGGCGCCGTAAGATAGAATTGGGGAGAGGGCGTCGCCTGCGTGTTCATCGAACCGTAATCGCCTCCTGCGTCTGATAGAAAGCGCGCCGCAACTTCACGGAGATGGCGGCGGCGCTTCAAGCGACATGCATAATGTCACAGAATGGCAAAATGACGGAAAACGTCAACTGCGGGATGAGGTATTGTAAGGGTTGAAAGCCGCGTTTGCGCGGCTTTCCGCTATATTAGCGCGTTCTGACGATGACGGTGCCCAGAAGGAAGTCGTGAACGAGGCGCGAGCGCTCGGTAAACAGGCCTGCGAGCAGGATCAGCGGCGTCAAAACCGAGTTGATGATCCAGAAAAGCACGATGTGCACCGTCGAAAGCAGAAAATCGATTCGCTGCCCATCCATGCGCGCCATGGCGATCCCCATCGCCCGCATCCCCGGGGTGGCCTGCGAGGGTCCGCCGAGCGTCATGCCGAAATAGAGCACCGCGACGATGACGAACAGCGCCGGATAAAGGAAGAAGCCGAGACCCAGCGTGATAATGCCGAGGAAGAAGACAATCACGGCAGCCGGGATACACAAGAGGAGAACGATCGCGTAATCGATAAGAAACGCAAAGACCCGCCGGCTCAGGACGCCGCTATAGGCGCGCCAGTCATCCGGTGCGGCATAGGTGGGGTTCTGGTCGAGGCTCATCGGTCGTTTTCTCCTGAGAGGGCATGACAGCGCGGCATGAGTGCCGTGTCAGCAGACAATATGGGAAACAAACGACCGAATACAATAAGTGGATGCCTCAGCTCTTGGCCAGTTTGCGTGCGGCTTCGATGGCGAAATAGGTGAGAATGCCATCACAGCCCGCACGCTTGAAACAGAGAAGCGTTTCCATCATAACCCGCTCGCCGTCGATCCAGCCATTCATGGCGGCAGCCTTGATCTGGGCATATTCACCGGACACCTGATAGGCGAATGTCGGCAGGCCGAAATTCTCCTTCAGCCGCCAGCAGATATCGAGGTAGGGCAGGCCGGGCTTGACCATCAGCATATCGGCGCCTTCCTCCACGTCGAGTGCTGCGTCGCGGATCGCCTCCATGCCATTGGCAGGGCTGATATAATAGCTGTTCTTGTTGCCCTTCAGCAGGCCAGCGGTGGAAATCGCTTCGCGATAGGGCCCGTAATAGCCCGACGAGAATTTCGTGGCATATGCCATGATGCCGATATTCTGGTGCCCTGCGGCGTCGAGACCACGGCGTATGGCGCCGATGCGGCCATCCATCATCTCAGAAGGAGAAATAATGTCCGATCCGGCTTCCGCCTGAAGGATCGCCGCCCTGACGACCTGATCCACAGTCTCGTCGTTGACGATCTCGTCGCCACGCAAAATACCGTCATGCCCGTGGCTGGTGAAGGGGTCGAGCGCGACATCGGTGATCATGCCGATATTGGGAACGGCTTTTTTGACCGCAATCGTTGCCTGATTGATGAGATTGTTGGCCTCGAGCGCGTTCGAGCCGGTCTCGTCGCGCAGCTCCATTTCGATATTCGGGAAGGTGGCGATGGCGGGAATGCCGAGGTCGGCCGCTTCCTTTGCCGCTTCCACCAGACGATCAACGCTCATGCGGTTGACGCCGGGCATGGCCGGGATAGGCTCGATAATGTTGCTGCCCGGCACGACGAAGACCGGCCAGATGAGATCGTCAACGGTCAGGCGGTTCTCCTGCACCAGACGGCGCGTCCAATCCGCCTTGCGATTGCGCCGCATGCGGCGATGGCCGGTTATCTCGTCGACCAGATGCGTTTTGTCCTGCATGTCAGAATGTCCTTCGATCAAATTTCGAAAGCTGCATATCATGAAGCGTGGCCCATGCGAATGCGACAATCTTCCCTCATTGAGACGCAGTGCCCGCGATCATGCTTTGACAAGGCAGATGGTGGAATTCAATATGGACTGGTCGCCCGCCCATTGAGACCGTATCTTCCGGCCATGGAACCTGATTCTCAACCGCTGCCGAAGCGTCCCCTTTCCGAAATCCTGTTTCTGGTCTTCATGAGACTGGTCGCGGTGTCCTGTTTCTGGTTCGGCCTGCAATATTGGGCGATGTTGACGGGCTATTCGCTGGGCGGCCACGGACGCTTCGATATGCTGAATCTTCCCTGGCGCATGGCGGGCAGTGCGCTCGCAGTCATTTTCCCGGTTGCCGCCCTTGGCCTCTGGCTCGGCGCCTCCTGGGGCGCCGTCATGTGGGTCATGGGGGCGGGCGCGCAGATCGCCATGTATAAGGTTTGGCCGCATATCTTCGGCGCCAACACGCTGGTGCCCGTCATGCACGGTCTTGTGGCAACCATTTATATACTATTCCTGGTCGCTTTCTGGCTCGATCAGCGCCAGAATGAAGAACGCGCAAGAATTGATTTACCATAAGAATAAAGCAATTCGGCCTGTTTTCAGGCTGAATTTTACTGCTAAGTCATTGATTTACAAAGAATGCGACTTAGCCATTCCCGCTTCGCCACAAGTTGGACCCTCCAGGGAAAATGCAGGTAACCATTTGTTAATCGTAGCTTTTAAGTAGAATTTTATGCGCATTGATTAGGTTCTCACTCAAGGCGGGAGACAAACAAACACACCGCCAAACAAAACAGTGAGGC
>JAEXMK010000231.1 GCA_023444445.1 Pseudomonadota bacterium
GGACTAGGGTGTGTGTCTTAAGCGGCGCGGCGCTCGTGGCGGCCTTCCTCGACCTCTTCCACGATCTTGGCGACGAAGGCATCGAGATCGTCAGGGCTGCGGGAGGTAATGATCCCCTTGTCGGTCACCACTTTTTCGTCCTTCCAGTTTGCGCCGGCGTTCTTGAGGTCTGTTTTGATCGACCAATAAGAGGTGGCGTCGCGGCCACGTAGCGCATCTGCTTCGATGAGGAGCCATGGCGCGTGGCAGATCGCGGCGACCACCTTGCCAGACTTGACGAAATCACGCACCACCCGCATCGCATCCTCGTCATGGCGCAAAACGTCCGGATTGATCTGGCCGCCGGGAAGAACCAGCGCGTCAAAATCTTCGGTTTTTACGGTCTTGGCGGAAAGATCGACGGCGATGCTGTCACCCCAGTCCTTCTTATCCCAGCTCTTGATCTCACCCTCTTTGATGGAAGCGATCTTCACGTCTGCGCCCTTGGCCTTGAGCTGGTCATAGGGCACGCGCAATTCGGAACGCTCGTAGCCGTCCGTTGCGAGAATGAGGATTTTTGCAGCGTTGATTGCAGTCATGTCTGTCTCCTTTGTGGTTCAGTCGTCTTTGTCGGAATTGATGGATGGCAGGAAGAACTCCACGTCCTTGCGGCGCTCCGCATCGAGATTTTCGATCTGCGCTTGCCAGAACTGTTCGGCTTCCGCCGGTTCGTGCTCCCATTGGCGCACGAAGGTCTTGTTGTCGTCGATCATCACCTGGCGGGTGCCGCCAAGCCGCAGATATTCTTCGGCAAGTTTGCGCGTTTCTGTCTTTTCCATGTCGCGGCTCCTTAAAGGTGGAAATCGGACGGAGGGACGCCGGATGGGTAAGAAGCTCGGCTGCCATTTCGTTGGCCACCGGGAGAAAACGGAAAAACCCCGGTGTTCTTCGGCACCATCGCGTCCGTTTGACACGGCGGCCCTCCTGCCTGAACAACGTCAGCTTTCCGGGATGGTTCCGCACAATTTCAGTCGCCGTCATTGCTGCGCTCAAATGAATAGCGCGCAATTTTTACCGGAACCAACGGACCGGTCAGGCTGTTTCATACCCGATGCAGGGAGGCAGCATGGCAGCCAGACAGAACGACGATAAATCTCACCACGACGGTGAAAACAAGGGTTTCTGGTCGATCGATTTCGGGCGGTCACCGGTCGTCGGCACGGCCATCCATGACGGTCATTTCGTCCGTTCCGACATAGCCGGCCTGATGGCGCTTTCCCCCGAACAAAGACTGCGTGAGGAAGACCCCTTCACCGGCGATATGATCGCAGGCCTGACAAACCGCATCGTCGTTCACCATTCGCGCTTCGAAATCGATCTCAACCGTGCGGCCGATCAGGCGATCTATCTGAAGCCGGAGCAATCGTGGGGACTTGAGGTCTGGAAGCAGGAACCATCACAGGACGCAGTTCGCCATTCGCTTGATTTTCATGCGGATTATTACGCGATGCTCGAAGCCGTTCTTTCGGCCGTCGAGCGACGTCACGGTGCTTTCGTGGTGCTGGATATCCACAGCTACAATCATCGTCGACAGGGCGCCGGCGAGCCGCCGACTGCCCAGGCGGAAGCGCCGGACATCAATATCGGCACGTTTTCGATGGATCGCAGCCGCTGGAACGAGGTCGTCAGTGCGGTGGGGCAGCATTTTGCGTCCGCGACCATCGGCGGCCGCCGCCTCGATGTTCGCGAGAACGTGGCGTTTCAGGGCAAGGGAGAACAGGCCCGCTTCATCCATGAGCGCTTTGCCAAAAATGGCTGTGCCATCGCAATCGAGTTCAAGAAATTCTTCATGGACGAATGGACGGGAGCGCCGGACAGGCGTGTGGTTTCTGACATCGCAGATACGATCGCTGCCCTTCAGCCGGTTCTCGAAAAATGCCTGAGGTCGCGGCGATGAGTGTTTCCGCCACTCGCCGCGTATCTTCTCCCGTCACCGAACTGGTGGATGATGTCGTCTCCTGCCTTGAAGCCGGCAAGGCTATCCGCCGCGATGTCGGAAAAAACGGCCGGCTGCACATCGACCGGCCGCTGCCCTTCCTCTGCCTGCATCTGACCGGTGGCACGAAAGACCTCGCCGCGCGCGATATAGCTGCTGCCCACGCTTCCTATCTCATCGCCTCGAACATTCAGGAGGCTGCGCCGCTGATCGAGGCAGTTGGTGCGGCCATGCAGCAACGTTTCGGCGCGTTCATTGTCCTCGATATCGGAGAGTTGGAACACGACATTCTGCTGGCCGACGATTCTCCCTTTCTGCCGCACTATGAGGTTTCCGTTTCAGCGACGTCGGAACCTGAAACGCAGAAGGCCCGCCGGGTTTTCATCAAGGCGGTGTGTGATGCCGAAGTGCGTTTTCGCACGCCACGCATCACCCGGCCGGAACCGGAAGCCGATCCGGTCCTCAGGTTTCAGAATGCCGGACTGGATTTTCCCTGTATCAGCGTGCGTTTTGCCCCGATCTATCGGCAACCGGAATCCGGTGCCGATTATCCCGGTTTGCGGGAGACGATGATCGCCGATCTTTTCGATGCGGGCTTGCAGGCCTTCTCGTCGTTTTCATCCGGCATGGATGCGCTCAAAGTCACCAGCCACCGGGCGCTTGGCCGCAAGGCCTTTGTCGATGCCGTCCGGCGCGCCGACCGCTCGGTTGACGAGATCGTGTCATCCTTCGATTTTCTTCTGTCCGTCACGCCGATCAATGCCCGCAAGGCATTCGAGGAATTTCGCGATGGCAGCTTCCAGTTTGCACCGCGCCTCCTCTACCGACCGCTGGGCGTCGATGTCGAAGAGCAGAAGCGCAAGCTCTATTCCGTCGTTTTCGATCATCTGGAAGACCCGGTGCTTTATCATCTCTACCGGGAAAAACAGCAGGAGATCGATCTGCAGCTGACGATGCTTGCCAGTCTGCACCACCGCACCTTTACCGATTTTTCACGCGCCCTTTACGGTGCGGTTGAACCCGCTCTTCTGACGCTGGCGCTTCGTGTGCTCGAGGATTGTCCGCGCAGGGATGAGAGCGGCGAAATCGCCATGGTGGATTGTTACGCGGTCGCCAGGAAATCGCGGGAAATGGTCGAGACCTATCTGGGGGAAGAACCGGCGTTCAAGGCCCGTGTCGAAATCCGCGACGACCTGCCGCCCGGCCTGATGGTGACGGGCGAAAAGCTTTTGATCTCCCGCCACACCGTCATGGAACAGCGCCGTGTCGAGGCGCTGCTCTCACATGAGATCGGCGTGCATCTTCTCACCTATTTTAACGGCTCGTCCCAGGGGCTTCGGCTCTTTCGTACCGGCCTCTCGGGTTACGAGGGCGTGCAGGAAGGGCTGGCGGTGCTGGCGGAACATCTGGCAGGAGGCATGACGCGCGAGCGACTGCGGTTGATTGCCGGCCGCGTCGTCGGTTGCGCCGCCATGCTCGACGGTGCGACCTTCGTGGAGACCTTCCGCATTATGACCCGTGACCATGGTTTCGATGCGGCCGGCGCCTTCAACATGGTGCTGCGCATCTATCGCGGTGGCGGCCTTTCCAAGGATGCGATCTATCTGCGCGGGCTTTCCGAAGTGATGGAGCATCTGCGAAAGGGCGGGGCGCTGGATCCGTTCTGGATGGGCAAGATCGCGGCCCAGCATTTCCCCGTCATGCAGGAACTCGCGCTACGAGGCCTGTTGCGGCCACCGGGTGTGCGGCCTGCGTTTTTGTTACCCGCAAAGGCGAACGAGCGCCTGGAAAAGATCCGTGCGGGATTATCGATTGCAGAACTGGCGACATTATAGGAGGGGCTTCATGCGTATCGCATTTTTCGTCAATTCAATTGAAACCGAAGGTCCGACTTTCGCCACGGGTGTACTCGCCATGGCTGCGCTCAGTCGCGGCCACGAGGTGGTGTATCTGACACCCGGCGATTTCACTCTCCGCTCCGATGACACCTTGGCTGTTCATGCGACCGTTATCCCCAGGGGGAAATACAAGAAGCCCGAAGCATTCCATGCAGCATTGCAGGACAAAGCGCTTGAGCGCATGACAATGGATGTCGAGGAAATCGATGCGCTGATGCTGCGCAACGATCCCTCGCTAGACCAGACCACGCGGCCATGGGCCGTTCATGCCGGCATTCTTTTCGGCCGGCTTGCCGAGCAGCGCGGTGTGGTGGTGCTCAATGACCCCGAAGGTCTGGCTCTTGCGCAGAATAAACTTTATTTCCAGAGCTTCCCGGAAATCGTTCGCCCAACGACGCTTATTTCTCGAAATGTCGAAGAAATCCGTGCCTTTGCCGATGCTCACCCAAAGGGTGTGATCGTGAAGCCGCTGCAAGGTTCCGGCGGAAAGAACGTCTTCAAGATAGGGTCCAGCAAGGAAGCCAACCTCAACCAGATTTTTGAGGCGGTGAGCCTTGAGGGTTATCTGATTGCCCAAGCCTATCTGCCGGCCGCGAAAGAGGGCGATGTGCGATTCTTCATGATGAACGGCAGGCCTTTGATGCGCGACGGGCAATATGCTGCTCTGCGCCGCGTTCCGGCCAAGGGTGACTTGCGCTCCAACATTCATGCTAATGGCACGGCTGAAGCGGTTAAAGTGACGGACGAAATCGTCGAGCTGGCCGAAATGATGCGGCCGAAGCTCGTAGAGGACGGCATGTTCCTTGTCGGTCTCGATATCGTCGGCGATAAGATATTGGAGGTAAACGTATTTTCACCGGGCGGACTCTCCAACATTCTTGAGCTCACCAATGTCGATTTCAGCGACGCGATCATCGAAGCTGTCGAAACCAAGGTGTCGATGCAGGCGGCATCGGGCGGTGCGCTTTCCAACCGACTGCTGGCGACGCTCTGATTATTCTTTCAGTTTACCGTTCATCCCGCGATACCAGGCGACGAGGGCCTCGATGCCCTCTTCGATCGGGGTCTGGGGTACATAACCGGTCAAGGCTCTCAGGAGATCGGGCGAGGCGAAGGTGCGCGGCACATCGCCCTGCTGCATCGGCAGCATGTTGCGGATGGCCGGCTTGCCAACGGCCTTTTCGACCGTTTCGACAAAATGCATCAGCTCTACCGGTTGGCCGCCGCCGATATTGACGATTCGGAAGGGGGCGTGGTGCGAGAGCGTGTCGGTCACGCCTTCCTGCGTCACGCGGTTTTCCTCTGACGGGATGACGGCGCTCAACCGGACGATGCCTTCGACCAGATCGTCGATAAAGGTAAAATCACGGCTCATATTGCCTTGTCCGTAAATATCGATGGGCTGGCCGTTGGAAACCGCATCAACGAATTTGATCGGCGCCATGTCCGGTCGTCCCCACGGGCCATAGACGGTGAAGAAACGGAAGGCGGTGGTCGGCAGCCTGTGCAGATGGGCGTAGCTGTGCGCCATCAATTCCATGGATTTTTTGGTGGCTGCGTAAAGCGTCATCGGCTCGTCGGCCTTATCGCTTTCCGCAAACGGAATTTTTTCATTGGCACCGTAGATGGAGGAGGTCGATGCCAGCATCAGGTGCTTGATCTTCAGGCTTCTCGCGAGTTCCAGCATGTTGAAGGAACCGATGAGATTGGAATCGATATAGGCGCGCGGGTTTTCAAGGCTGTAACGAACACCGGCCTGTGCGGCGAGGTGGATGATGATCTCTGGCTCGGCGGCGTCAGCGGCCCGCTTCAGCGCATCCGTATCCTCCAGCATGCCGATCTCGGCCCGGAAGCCGTTGGAGCGGGAAAGGGTGGCGTGGCGCTTCTCCTTGAGGCTGACATCGTAATATTTCGTCATGCCATCAAAACCGGTGACGAAATGCCCTGCATCCAGCAGCCGTTTTGCCACGTAAAAACCGATGAAGCCTGCCGTGCCAGTAACCAGATAACGCATGATGACTATGTCCCGAATCCGTTGGTGCGTTTGCGGTCAGACCGAAGCGCGGAAAATCTTCTGATGAAATTGCGAAAGCGGAGCCTTCAGGTGCCGTTGCCCGGGCTGCCTTCATGCGGGCGGCCCACCGCGGCATAGATGAAACCGTGGCCGGCGACCTCATCCGAGCGGTAGATATTGCGCAAATCCACCAGCACAGGGCTTTTCATGATGGCTTTGAGGCGCGGCAGATCGAGCGCGCGGAACTGGTTCCATTCCGTCACGATGACGACGGCGTCGGCGTTTTCCGCGGCTTCGTAAGGGCCTGCCGCATATTCGATGTCTTCCATCAGATGCCGCGCATTCGCCATGCCTTCCGGATCGTAACCCACCACCTTCGCGCCGCCGTCCTGCAGGGTCTGGATGATGGCGATTGCCGGGCTGTCACGCATGTCGTCGGTGTTCGGCTTGAAGGTGAGGCCGAGCACCGCGATCTTCTTGCCGCGCACGTCGCCGCCCACCGCATTGATGACCTTGCGGCCCATGGCGCGTTTGCGGTTGTCGTTAATGGCGATGGTGGTTTCGATCAGCCGCACCGGCGCATCATAATCCTGCGCGGTCTTGGCGAGCGCCAGCGTATCCTTGGGAAAACAGGAGCCACCGTAACCGGGGCCGGCATGCAGGAATTTCGAGCCGATGCGGCCATCGAGACCGATGCCGCGCGAGACATCCTGTACATTGGCGCCGACCTTTTCACATAGGTCAGCCATCTCGTTGATGAAGGTGATCTTCATCGCCAAGAAGGCGTTGGCCGCGTATTTGATGAGTTCGGACGCGCGTCTGGTGGTGAAGAGCAACGGGGACTGGTTGAGGTAAAGCGGGCGGTAGACCTCGGTCATGACCGGGCGGGCGCGCTCGTCAGAAAGCCCGACGACGATACGGTCCGGCCGCTTGAAATCCTCTATCGCCGCACCCTCGCGCAGGAATTCCGGGTTGGAAACCACGGCAAAATCGGCGGACGGGTTTTCCTCGCGAATGATGCGCTCAACCTCGTCGCCGGTGCCGCCACGCACCGGGGGTTTGGTGACAATGACGGTGAAACCGTCGAGCGCGTGGGCGATCTCTTTTGCCGCCGCATAGACGTAACCGAGATCGGCATGGCCATCGCCGCGCCGCGACGGCGTGCCGACCGCGATGAAGACGACATCCGCATTGGCAACGGCAGCGGATAGATCGGTCGTGAAGCTCAACCGGCCGGCCTTGGCGTTGGTGGCGACGATGGTCTCCAGGCCCGGCTCGAAGATGGGAATATGGCCGCTTTTCAAAGCCTCGATCTTCTCCGGCATCTTGTCGACGCAGACCACGTCATGGCCGAAATCGGCAAAACACGCGCCGGACACGAGGCCGACATAACCCGAACCGATCATCACTATCCGCATTCTTTTTCCTTTCGGTTAGCGAGGCCATGTTAACGCGGCAGCACCGGCCGGGGAAATCGGCGGGTGAAAATCGCATGATGATATTTAGCCGCCTTCATGCCCGCCGCCAAGCGCCGCGATAAACACCGGCTAACCTCTTTCCATGACGGTGATATGATGCCGCGGCGGGACAAATTTGCCGCACCTTGCAGCCATCTGCACCGCCCGCGCCCAATCGGACAATTTTGCTGCTTTTGCGGCTTGCACTCATAGGTAGCCGGGTCTAGCCATAGGGTCGAGGATCAAATCTGCCAGACTGTCTGTCCCAAAAAGGGGCGTCCCGGTCGCGTTTCA
>JAEXMK010000240.1 GCA_023444445.1 Pseudomonadota bacterium
GCTGACGTTGTTGCCCGTCTGGACGCCCTTGCCGGTCAATTCGCATACACGGGACATGGGTACACCTATTTCGTTTCGTCTGTTTCACCACTGGCTCGCCACCGGCAAAACCGGGGTGGCAATCCAATTGGCCATGATTGGAAAGTTGCGGTTCTATAGTCAGACGAGACCGAACAGTCAAGCCGCTCGCAATCAAATCAAAGGAAATTCCGGCGTTTTCAACCGTCGTCCGCTTTTTTATTGCCACAAGTCAGCGTATATGATCGCCCGATAAGGCCGCTTCCGCGCCTCTTTTAAGGTGATATCGAAATGATTGCCAGAGGAAAAAGCATTTTCATGGCCGTGACAATGGCGTTTGCGGGCGTCTCCCCCTCGCTTGCCGCCGAAGCACGCCACACAAGCGAGTACAGCATCAATCTCGGCATTTTGCCGATTGCCAAAGCGAGTTTCTCGACTCGCATGGATGGACCGAATTATTCGATCTCCGGTTCCTTCAGCGCCGCCGGCCTTGCCAGCATCCTGAAAGACATTTCCGGCAAGACGACCGTCTCGGGCGCCAAGCGCGGCCACCGGCTGCAGGCCAACGAATATTCGCTGGTCTACAAGGACGGCAAGCGCGTGCGCACCTATGACGTCGTTTATCGCAACGGCAACGTCACATCGACCACGGTGAAACCTGAGCCCAAGGCCCGGCCGGACAATTGGATTGACGTGAAAGACCGCGACCTGCGCTCGGTTCTCGATCCGATTTCCGGTCTCATCATACCCTCGGGCGGCCGCATCTGCCCGACTCGCCTGCCGATCTATGACGGCGAATCGCGACTCGACCTCGTTTTGAGCTCCAGCGGCACAAAGCCTTTCAAGACGAACGGTTTCAGTGGTGACGCCATCGTCTGTAAGGCGCGTTACGTGCCGAAGTCGGGCTACAGGCAGGGGCGCAAGGATATCGAATATCTGAAATCCATCTCGATGGAGATCTGGTTCGCCAAGTCGAATAATATGGATGTCTATGCGCCAGTCTATGCGATCATCCCGACGCGGGTGGGACAGGTTTATATCACCGCGACGAAATACGGCGGCTGACCGAAGCTGACGGTGGCGTAAGAAAAGCAGACGTTGCGGCGTATTTCTACTCCCCGCCGGGGAGAAGGTGGCCCGAAGGGTCGGATGAGGGGGCTGCGTCGACGTTAGATCGAGAGCTTGCCCCCTCATCCCGCTGCCGCGGACTTCTCCCCGGCGGGGAGAAGAAACAAGTGGCATCCGCTTACCCCACCGACATATTCAGGGAGTTACGGCGCATCACCCGGCGACCAGCCGGGCTCTGCCATGACGAAGCTCGAAAAGGCGAAGCCCGGCGAGACGGTGCAGCCCACGAGCGTGAAATCACCGAGGCTTTCCGCCGATTGCCAGCAATTGGCCGGCACGATCACCTGCGGGCGCTCACCCTCCAGAATGGCAGGGCCAAGCGTGAAGGTCTGCACCTCCCGGCCATCCTGCGAAAGATGCAGAGCGATGGGCGCGCCGGCATAATAGTGCCACACCTCCACTGCATCGGTAACCCGATGCCAGTGCGAGCGGTCGCCCTTCTCCAGAAGGTAATAGATCGCCGTGGAATGCCCGCGCTCGCCGCCTGCCTTGTCGCGAAAAGTCTGGTGGTAAAACCCGCCCTCGGGATGCGGCTCCAGCCCCAGCTCACGAATGATGGCCTGCGCTGATATATCCGTTCCCATCAGAAATTGTCCTTACGCGTGCGAATTTCCCCGAAGACATCGGCATCGGTCGCCCCTTCAAGGCCGAGATGTCTGCGAATGCCGGCATCCGCCACGCGCATATAGGGATTGGTCTGTTTTTCGAGCCCGATTGTGGTGGGAATGGTGAATTCATTGGCCTGCCGCGCCGTTTCGACGCGGGCAGCGCGCTCGCGCAGCACTGCATTGTCGGGATCGACGGTCAACGCAAAGCGGGCATTGCTCAGCGTATATTCGTGGCCGAAATAGACCTTGGTTTCATCCGGCAGGGCCATCAGTTTCTGGAAGGAATGCCACATATCCGCGGCCGGGCGTTCAAACAGTCGGCCGCAGCCCATGGCAAACAACGTGTCGGCGGCAAATAGCAGCCCGTCATCCGGCAGGTAATAACAGATGTGCCCCGCCGTATGGCCAGGCGTGGCGATGACCTGAACGCGGCGTCCGGCGAATTCGAATTCGTCGCCATCGGCCTGTGAACGGTCGAGGCCCGGTATGGCCACGGCTTCGTCATAGGGGCCGTGAATTTCGCACTGAAACTTATCCTTCAGCGCCAGATTGGCTTCCACGTGGTCAAGATGGTGGTGGGTGGTGAAGATATGCGTCAGTTTCCAGCCATGGCCGTCCAGAGCGTGCAGGATGGGCCCTTCTTCCGGTGCATCGATGGCTGCCGTCGCCCCGCTTTCGGGATCGTGCAGGAGCACTCCGAAATTATCGCTACGGCAAAGAAAGACGTCTATTTCCAAAGGTTTCATCCTATCCTCTCCATTTGCCGGCCAACACCGGCGCATTCGCCTGCCTGACTGCCCCAACTGATTTCCAATGTAAGGGCAGACGCCTTGAAGTCCAACTGCCTGATGCTACATTCTCGCCCATGAATACCGATATCGTCGATCTGCGCGAATTCTATCACTCTCCGCTTGGCCGCTCGGCCGAGCAGGCGATCACCATGGCGCTTTCGACGCTGTGGCCACCCTTGCCAGAGGAACGGCTGGTCGGTCTCGGTTATGCCGTGCCGTTTCTGGAGCGGTTCCGCCACGATACGGAGCGCACCTTCGCTTTCATGCCCGCGGGGCAGGGCGCGGTGAACTGGCCGGCGGGCGAGCTTTCATCCACCGCGCTGGTGTTCGACGAGGAGCTGCCGCTGCCCGATTCGTCGATAGACAGGGTCCTGATGGTGCATGCGCTGGAATTTGCCGAAAATCCGCGTGAAAGTTTAAAGGAACTGTGGCGGGTGCTGGCGCCAGGCGGCCGCCTGGTGATCGTGGTGCCCAACCGGCGCGGCGTCTGGGCGCGCATGGAACATACACCTTTCGGTTCCGGCCGGCCCTATTCGCGCGGGCAGCTGACAGCGCTTTTGCGCGAAACCAATTTCACGCCGGGCGCCACCGCCGAGGCGCTGTTCTTCCCGCCCACCACAAGCCGGCCGGTGCTGAAATTCCGCCGTTATCTCGAACATACCGGCCGCAGGCTCTGGCCGCTTTTTTCCGGTGTCATTGTGGTGGAAGCGCAAAAACGTCTCTATCAGGGATTGCCCGTCACCCAGCGCGCCTCGCGCCGCGTTTTTGTGCCGGTGCTGGCTCCGCAGGGCGTGCCCACCACCCGCGCGGCCGCAAGCCAAGGAAAGCCGCGCTGACCCTCGACAAAGCGGCCATTCCGGTCTAATGCCTCCGGCATTGCTGTTGCCGGGTTCTCCGGCGTTTTTCCAAAGGTCGATCAAATGAGTGCAGAGCTTAGCCAACCTGCTCCGCGTCCGGGTATTCTGGATATCGCCGCTTATGTTCCCGGCAAGGAACATGTGGATGGCGTTGCGAAGGTTTATA
>JAEXMK010000028.1 GCA_023444445.1 Pseudomonadota bacterium
TGAACACTTTGACGCCGGCCTTGGCGACATTGTAGGCGGGATCGCCGGGCGGCGTGGTGATGCCCTGTTTAGAGCCGGTATTGATGATGAGTGCCGCCTCGCCATGGGCAACCATACCCTGGCCGAAGACACGGGCGCCGTTGACGACGCCCATCAGATTGACGCCGATGATCTTGTCCCAATTGGCCTGCGGCCCGAAGATGGCGCTGCCGGGCTGGATGCCGGCATTGTTCATGAGCACGTGCACGCGCCCGAAACGCTGGATGACGGCGCGTTCCAGCGCCTCCAGCTCATCGAGTTTCGAGACGTCGGTCGGGATGGCGACGATCTGCGCTTCGCCGTCCTTGGCGACGGTCAGAATATCCGCATGGGCAGCGGCAAGCTTTTCGCCATCGAGATCGACGAGCACGACGCTCATGCCGAAACCAGCGAATTTGCGGGCGGCGGCAAGTCCGATGCCGGATGCCGCACCTGTTATGACAGCGACATTATCTTCCTTGAATGCGGGGTGGATGGTCGTCATAGGTTTCTCCTTCGCGTCGTTTCTGCTGTTTCCAGCGGTTTTCAACGTTGCCTGAACCTGATTGGCTTCATTCACGGTCTTCAAGTTGATCGCGCCGCCTAATGATAAAGCGCGAAATTTCTAAATGCATGTGACAATTGCTTCGTTCCCATCGGTGCACGCGCTCATCACGCCAGTGGAACCGCTCATCAATTGTTTTGTCGCTTATCTCACGGAAAAGCGCTTCACACATTTCGGGTTGCACTGTAAAAGTGCCGAAATCCCAAGGATATGGCGGTGTCACCATGCCGTCATCATGCAGATGGACATCACTATGGCACTTCCGAAAGACGTTAAGAAAGTCGTTCTCGCCTATTCCGGCGGCCTCGACACCTCGATCATCCTGAAATGGCTTCAGACCGAACTCGGCGCTGAAGTCGTGACCTTCACCGCTGATCTCGGCCAGGGCGAAGAGCTTGAGCCGGCGCGCAAGAAGGCCGAGATGCTGGGCATCAAGGAAATCTTCATCGAGGACGTCCGCGAAGAGTTCGTGCGTGATTTCGTGTTCCCGATGTTCCGCGCCAACGCCGTTTACGAAGGCGTCTATCTGCTCGGTACGTCGATTGCCCGTCCGCTGATTTCCAAACACCTGATCGAGATCGCCAAGAAGACCGGCGCTGATGCCATCGCCCACGGTGCGACGGGCAAAGGCAACGACCAGGTTCGTTTCGAGCTTTCGGCCTATGCGCTGAATCCCGACATCAAGATCATCGCCCCCTGGCGCGACTGGACTTTCAAGAGCCGTACAGACCTCCTGAACTTTGCCGAACAGCACCAGATCCCCGTTGCCAAGGACAAGAAGGGCGAAGCGCCGTTCTCCGTGGACGCCAACCTGCTGCACTCCTCGTCCGAGGGCAAGGTTCTGGAAGACCCGGCGGTGGAAGCGCCTGAATATGTCCATATGCGCACCATTTCCCCGGAAGCCGCGCCTGACAAGGCAACTGTCATCAAGGTCGGTTTCCGCAAGGGTGACGCCTGCTCCATCAATGGCGTTGAAATGTCGCCCGCGACGCTTCTTGCCACGCTTAACAATTACGGCCGCGAAAACGGCATCGGCCGCCTTGATCTGGTCGAGAACCGGTTCGTCGGCATGAAGTCGCGCGGCGTATATGAAACGCCCGGCGGCACCATTCTGCTTGCCGCACACCGCGCCATCGAATCCATCACGCTCGACCGGGGTGCAGCTCACCTCAAGGACGAGCTGATGCCGCGTTACGCCGAGCTCATCTATTACGGCTTCTGGTTCTCGCCGGAGCGCGAAATGCTGCAGGCGCTGATCGACAAGAGCCAGGAGCATGTAGAAGGTGAAGTGACGCTGAAGCTCTACAAGGGCAACGTCATGGTAACCGGCCGCGAGAGCGCCAAGTCGCTCTATTCCGACGCGCTGGTGACCTTCGAAGACGACCATGGCGCTTACGACCAGAAGGATGCAGCGGGCTTCATCAAGCTCAACGCCCTGCGTCTGCGCACGCTCGCAAAGCGTAACCTCAGCAAGTAATTCTGCTGATCTGAGATAATGAAACCCGCAGGCGGTGACGTCAGCGGGTTTTTTTATGTCTCCCGTCTGGAGACGATGCGGAAGCCGATATAGCTGGCGACGGCGATGAATTCCATCACCGGAATGATGATGCCGAAACCGGTCAAAGGCGAACCTATGAGCGCGGCGGCAGCGCCGCCCGCAAAACCTGATCCCATCTGGATGAAGCCCATCATCGCCGACGCCGAGCCGGCTATATGCGGGAAGGGCGCAAGCGCTGCTGTTACCATCGACGGTGTCAGCAAGGCGATACCGACCGTTGCGACTGCCACAGGCCCCATAATCGAGAGGAAGGACGGCGGTATGAAGAAGACCGACAGCAGGATGAGCAGGCCGCCTGTTCCCGAAAAACAGAGACCGAGCATGACCGAACGGCGATCACCCAATCGCGGTGCTATATAGCGCAGGGCGATAGAGCCGAAGAAGTAGGCGCCGGTCTGCATCAGCATGCCGATGCCGAATGCGGTGGGTGTCATGCCAACCGTGTTGATGAGAATGAAGGTCAGCATGGTGGCCTGCGCGTAAAGCGCGCCGATGGAGCCGCCGAGTACAAGGGCAGCCAGAAGAAAGCGTGGTTCGGTCAGCAAGGTGCCGTAGGCCGCCAGGAGGCGACGGGGGCGGATAAGGCTTTTGTCCGGGACCGTCGTTTCGCGCAGAAAAATCACGACGGACAAGATGGCAACGGCGCCGAGACCGGCCATGAGGAAAAATACCGATTTCCAGCCAAAGGCCGCAAGCGAAAGCCCGCCGATAGTCGGCCCCATGGCTGGGCCGACGGCCAGCATGATGCCGATGAGGTTCATGATGCTGGAAGCGTCTGCGCCAGTGAACTGGTCGCGGACAATGGCGCGCGCCACCGTCATGCCGACAGAGGCGCCGATGCCCTGAATGAGCCGGGCGAGGAGCAGCACCTCTATCGTCGGGGCGAAGATGGCCAGCAGCCCGCCGCCCAGAAAAATCGACAGGAAGACAAGACTTGCCTGTTTTCTGCCAAAAGCGTCGGAGGCCGGTCCGGAAAGTAATTGCGCCACGGCAAAACCGGCAAAATAAAGCGAAAGGCTGAGCTTGATTGCGCTTTCGTTGGTGGCAAAGACCCGCGTGAGTTCCGGCATGGCCGGGGTGTAGATCGACATCGAAATCGGTGCCAGCGCCGTCAGCAACGCGCCGAGAATGGCCGTGCGTTTTGTCGACATGATCGGTTCTGGCATCATTGCGGTCAGCAGCTCTGGCCCGGCTGTTCCGGCTGGAGGTTATCGCGAAGCGTCTGCAGGAAGCGGCGGAAAAGCGCAACTTCGTCCTCGTTCAGGCCGCGCGTGGCGTGACGGACCAGTTCATCGATTTCCTGACGCACGGCTTCCAGCATGTCTGTGGAGTTTTTTGTCAGTACGATGCGTTTGGAGCGCCTGTCCTGCGGGTCCTGCTGGCGCTCGATCAGGTCGAGGGATTGCAGCTTGTCGAGATAGGCGCAGATCGTCATGGGCTCGATGCCCAGACGGGCGGCAATATCAGATTGCTTGCTGCCATCAACGACGGCAACCGTCAGCAATGCGCGTGCTTCGCCTGGGGTGAGGCCCAGTCCTGCTTCCGAAATTCGACGCTCAAAAGCATTGTTCAGCAGGCGGGCGCCGCTGTTCAACAGAAATGCCAGTGAATCTTTTTCGCGTTTTGTGCTCATGCTTCGCCTTTTCGTAAGTCAGCCTTACTAAATTCCGGGCGATAATCAATGCTACGCGCCCGATATTCTCGAAAATCGGCTCAACTATACGTCAGCTCCAGAGAAGGGCGGTCGGCGTTGGGGATGATAATTGCCTCCAAATCGCATTACAGGAGAAAGCGTCAGCATTTTCGACCTCCACTCGGCATATTGAATTGACGCTAGAGGCATGCCCATATGGATTTTAATCGGAATCGCACAAGGAAGATGAAATGCCATTGAAGACCGCCCTTTATCCCGCGCTGGTTGACTGGAACGGCCATAATGGCCTGCCGAAATTCGATGCGGTCAAGGATGAGGATTTTGCGCCCGCTTTCGATGCCGCGCTTCTTTCCCATGAGCAGGAAATCGATGCGATTGCGGGAAATACAGACGCGCCGAGCTTCGAAAACACGGTGACCGCTCTCGAAATTGCAGGTGACGAGCTCTCGCGCATCTCGTCGCTGTTCTGGAACAAAGCCGGCGCCAATACGAATAGTGTAATCCAGGCACTCGAGCGTGAAATCGCGCCAAAGATGTCGCGGCATTATTCGAAGATCGGCATGAACGAAGCGCTGTTCAAGCGCATCGACACGCTGTGGGAAAAGCGCGAGGCGCTTGGGCTGACAGGCGAAGAAAAACGGGTTCTCGAACGCCACTGGAAAGGTTTTGTCCGCTCAGGTGCGAAATTGCCGAAAGAGCGGCAGGAGCGACTGGCGGCCATCAATGAGGAGCTTGCCGGTCTCGGCGCGAAATTCGGCCAGAACGTGCTGGCGGATGAGAAGAGCTGGAAGCTTTTGCTTTCCACGGATGAAGAGCTTGCGGGCATCCCCGGCTTCCTGCGCGACGCAATGGCGGGGGCAGCCCGCGAGCACGGGGAGGACGGCAAATTCGCCGTTACCCTTTCCCGCTCGATCATCGAGCCCTTCCTGACCTTTTCCGAACGGCGCGACCTGCGCGAACAGGCATTCAAGGCTTGGGCGGCGCGGGGCGAGAACGGTGGCGAGACCGACAATCGCGAGATCGTCCGCCGCACGCTCGAACTGCGCGAGGAGAAGGCAAAACTTCTCGGTTATGCAAATTTCGCTGCCTATAAGCTCGATGACACGATGGCGAAGACGCCGGACGCGGTGAATGGTCTTCTCGGACAGGTCTGGGAAAAGGCTGTTCAACGGGCGGGAGAGGAAGAGGCTGAACTTGCCGCCATCATCGCAGCGGAAGGCAAGAACCACGAGGTGCTGCCGTGGGACTGGCGGCACTATGCCGAAAAGCTCCGCGCGCAGAAGTTCAATTTCTCCGAGGCGGAACTCAAACCCTATCTACAGCTGGAGAAGATCATCGAAGCCTGTTTCGATGTGGCAGGACGGCTGTTTGGAATTCGTGCCGTCGAAGTGAAGGGCGTCGCGGGCTATCATCCGGACGTTCGGATTTTCGAAATCCGCGATGACAAGGGTAATCTCAAGGCCATGTTCCTCGGCGATTATTTCGCCCGCCCTTCGAAGCGATCCGGCGCGTGGATGAGCTCCTTCCAGTCGCAGCACAAGCTGCCTTTGAAGAACGGTACGGTGGGTGAAATTCCGATCATCTACAATGTCTGTAATTTTGCGAAACCGGCAGAGGGAAAACCGGCCCTGCTTTCGCTCGATGATGCGCGCACGTTATTCCACGAATTCGGCCACGCCTTGCATGGCATGTTGTCCGACGTCACTTACCCATCGGTATCGGGAACGGGTGTTTCGCGCGATTTCGTGGAATTACCGTCGCAGCTTTACGAACATTGGCTGACGGTGCCGGAAATTCTGGAAAAATACGCGCTGCACTATGAGACTGGTGCGCCGATGCAGAAGGCGCTCTTGGACAAGATTCTGGCCGCTCAGACCTTTAATGCCGGTTTCAGCACGGTGGAATTCACCTCCTCGGCGATCGTCGACATGGCGTTCCACACCCGTGACAGCGTCGCCGATCCGATGGTGGTTCAGGGTGAGGTGCTGTCTGGCCTCAACATGCCAAAATCCATCGTCATGCGGCACGCGACGCCGCATTTCCAGCATGTGTTTTCGGGTGATGGCTACTCCGCGGGCTATTACTCCTACATGTGGTCGGAAGTTCTTGACGCCGATGCCTTTGCTGCCTTTGAGGAAACAGGCAATGCCTTTGATGGCGAGATGGCGCGCCGGCTGAAGGACAACATCTATTCCGTCGGTGGTTCGATCGATCCGGAGGACGCCTATCTCGCCTTCCGCGGCAAGATGCCCAGCCCGGATGCGATGCTTTCGAAGCGCGGTCTCCTATAAGAGACTGTCATAATTCTCAGCTAGAACCTCAGCGCAGGGGGCTTATGACATGAGCCCCCCTTTCGCATTTGCAAAAAAAAGGTTATGAGCGCGCCAAACTAAATTGGCGCTTCTCATCATTATAGCGCCCAACCTCAGAGATTTTGAACAATGGCACTTCGCAACATCGCGATCATCGCGCACGTTGACCATGGAAAAACGACGCTCGTGGACGAGCTTCTGAAGCAGTCCGGCTCGTTCCGCGATAACCAGCGCGTTGCAGAGCGCGTGATGGACAGCAACGACCTCGAAAAGGAACGCGGCATCACCATTCTCGCCAAGGCGACTTCGGTAGAGTGGAAAGGTGTTCGCATCAACATCGTCGACACCCCCGGCCACGCCGACTTTGGCGGTGAAGTCGAGCGTATCCTGTCGATGGTGGATGGCGCGATCGTTCTGGTCGACAGCTCGGAAGGCCCGATGCCGCAGACCAAGTTCGTGGTCTCCAAGGCGCTGAAGGTTGGTCTTCGCCCGATCGTTGCGATCAATAAGATCGACCGTCCGGATGGCCGCCATGAAGAAGTCATCAACGAAGTTTTCGACCTCTTTGCAAACCTCGATGCGACCGACGAGCAGCTCGACTTCCCGATCCTCTACGGTTCTGGCCGTGACGGCTGGATGAACGTCAATCCGGAAGGTCCGAAGGATCAGGGTCTTGCACCGCTGCTCGATCTGGTTCTCGAACATGTTCCGGAGCCGAAGGTTGAAGAGGGCCCGTTCCGCATGATCGGCACGATCCTCGAAGCCAACAACTTCCTCGGCCGTATCATTACCGGCCGTATCGCTTCCGGTTCCATCAAGCCGAACCAGGCTGTGAAGGTTCTGGGTCAGGACGGCAAGCTGATCGAAACGGGTCGTATCTCCAAGATCCTCGCATTCCGCGGTATCGAGCGCACGTCCATCGAAGAAGCTCATGCCGGTGACATCGTCGCCATCGCCGGCCTTTCCAAGGGCACCGTTGCCGACACCTTCTGCGATCCGTCGGTGACCGAAGCGATGACCGCGCAGCCGATCGACCCGCCGACAGTTACCATGTCGTTTATCGTCAATGACAGCCCGCTGGCTGGCACCGAAGGCGACAAGGTGACGAGCCGCGTTATCCGCGACCGTCTGTTCAAGGAAGCCGAAGGCAACGTCGCGCTGAAGATCGAAGAGGCCGAAGGCAAGGATTCGTTCTTCGTGTCCGGCCGTGGCGAATTGCAGCTGGCGGTTCTTATCGAGACCATGCGTCGCGAAGGCTTCGAGCTCGCCGTTTCGCGTCCGCGCGTCGTGATGCACAAGGATGAGAACGGCACCCTCCTGGAGCCGATCGAAGAAGTTGTGATCGACGTTGACGAAGAGCATTCCGGCGTCGTCGTTCAGAAGATGTCCGAGCGTAAGGCTGAAATGGCCGAGCTCCGTCCTTCCGGCGGCAATCGCGTTCGTCTGAAGTTCTACGCTCCGACCCGTGGCCTGATCGGTTACCAGTCGGAACTGTTGACCGACACGCGCGGCACGGCGATCATGAACCGCCTGTTCCACGACTATCAGCCCTTCAAGGGCCAGATTGCCGGTCGCGTCAACGGCGTTCTGCTGTCCAACGGTTCGGGCGAAGCTGTCGCTTACGCCATGTTCAACCTGGAAGATCGCGGCCCGATGATCATTGAGCCGGGTGAAAAGGTTTACGCCGGCATGATCATCGGCATTCACTCTCGCGATAACGATCTCGAAGTGAACGTTCTCAAGGGCAAGCAGCTGACCAACATTCGCGCCGCCGGCAAGGATGAGGCCGTCAAGCTGACGCCGCCGATCCGCATGACGCTCGACCGCGCTCTTTCCTGGATCCAGGACGACGAGTTGATGGAAGTGACGCCGAAGTCGATCCGTCTGCGCAAGATGTTCCTTGATGCAAACGACCGCAAGCGTTTTGAAAAGGCCAAGCTCGCGATCTGATTTGCAGTCACTCGCCAAGAATCTGAAAACCCGGCCTTGAGCCGGGTTTTTTTATGCATTTGTTTTTATGTGTGCATGAGTCGAAAGGTGCTTGTGCGAAAGGTTAAGGATGCGTTAATTTTTCCTGGTCGTCCACATGAATAGGCTGTGGGTAAGCTCGCCGGCGTTAACCTTTATGACTGGTAAGTTTCCCTGGCCGGGGCCAGAATCGCGTTATGAAAACGTTATCCATCGATGTTCGCCGTGCTGAGCCGCATGATGCGCGTGCTATCTCCGAAGCGCACCGTCTGTCGTGGCAACAGGCCTATGCCGGGCTTATCCCGCATCGGCCGTTGACGCAGATGCTGGAGCGTCGTGGCGAAATCTGGTGGAAGAAGGCGACCAAGGGTTCCGCAACCATGCTGGTGGTGGAAGTGGCGGGCGTGGTTGCCGGATATGCGACGCTGGGCCTCAGCCGTGCGCGCGGCTTGCCGCATGATGGCGAGATATACGAACTCTATCTTCGGCCAGAATACCAGGGTATCGGGCTTGGCTCGCTGCTGTTCACCGAGGCCCGCCGGCTGCTGACCTCGCTCGGCTGCAATGGCATTGTCGTCTGGTGCTTGGAAGACAGCGATGTCGCAAATCGGTTTTTCCGCTCGCATGGCGGCCGCGATATTGCAGAAGGCATGGAAGATTTCGACGGCAAGTCGTTGCGCAAGGTTGGTTTCGTCTGGAACTGACCGGGGAATTTCGAGCCGGTTTGATTTCTCGGCGGGTGATGCATCGTCGCTATGGTGTCAAATCGCTCATTCTGCCTTATCCGCTTAAAGCCGTGTTGCAATGCGGCGACTTTCCCAGTATCGAAAACCAAATCCAACCCGATGAATTGAGGGAAGCGAATGCGTATCGATGCAATTTCCATAGGCAAGAACCCGCCGGATGACGTGAATGTCATCGTTGAAGTGCCGGTCGGTGGCCATCCGATCAAGTACGAAATGGACAAGGATGCCGGTGCGCTGATCGTCGATCGCTTCCTTTACACGCCGATGACCTATCCGGGTAACTATGGCTTCGTGCCGCACACGCTCTCTGACGATGGTGACCCGATCGACGTTCTCATCTGCAACACCCGTCCGCTCGTTCCCGGCTGCGTGATCAATGTCCGCCCCATCGGCGTGATGATCATGGAGGATGACGGTGGCAAGGATGAGAAGATCCTCGCTGTTCCGGCTCCGAAGCTGACGCGCCGTTACGACAAGGTCAACAACTACACCGACCTGCCGGAAATTACGCTGAAGCAGATCGAGCACTTCTTCGAGCACTACAAGGATCTGGAGCCCGGCAAGTGGGTGAAGATGGGCGGCTGGCAGGATGTCGACGTCGCCAAGAAGCTGATCGTAGAGGCCATCGAGCGCTACAAAACACAGGGCTGATAGGCTAACCCGTCAGCTTTTTAAAAAGCTTTTCGAAATCCTCCGGGTCGGTATCGATCCGGAGGATTTTTTTACGCGCTGTTTCGCCTGAAATGAAGGTGATGGAAGATTTGGGCAGCCCGAGTTTTTTCGCAAGCAAAACAATCAGGGCCTTGTTCGCCTTGCCGTCTTCCGGCACGGCGCTGACGCGGGCTTTCAGATGCGCGTTTCCGTCGGCATCCTGCTCCACGCCGTCGATCTCATCCCGCCCGCCGTTCGGCGTGAGGCGAACCGACAGGCGGACATGATCATCGTGTTTTCGCCAGAAGCCGCTCAAATCGTCATCGGGTAAAGCGTGTTCCACATGAAGGAGCGGATGAAGAAGATGATGAGCAGCAGGATGATCGGCGAGATGTCGATGCCGCCGAGATTGGGCAGGATACGGCGGATCGGGCGCAGGGCCGGTTCCGTGACGTTAACCAGGAAGCTGCCGATGGCGTTCACAAACTGGTTGCGGGAATTGATGACGTTGAAGGCATAAAGCCAGGAAAAAATAGCGCTGGCGATCAGCACCCACGTATAGAGGTTCAAAGCCAGATCGATGGTCTGAAACAGGGCAAGCATCAATATCTCCGTATCTTGGTTGCAAGACATTTAGACATTCGCTGGTGAACCGGCAAGTGTCGCGCCCATAGGGCTGGCGATTCTTGTGATATCGCTCTATTGCAAAGCTCTCCTATTGTCTCGCGAGCACCCAGCCGATGTCCCTCCCTTCTGCCGATAACCGCTTTGGCGCATTCCGGCATAGTTCCTATCGCCGTTTTTTCAGCGCCCGGTTTTTCTCGGCCTTCGCCATCCAGATCGTCAGTGTTTCCGTCGGCTGGCAGATGTATGAGGTGACAGGCAACGCCTTTTATCTCGGCTTGATCGGTCTTTTCCAGTTTCTGCCGTCACTGCTTCTGATCCTCGTCACGGGAACGGTTGCCGACCGGCACAATCGCCGGCGCATCATGGCCATATGCCTGCTGATCGCGGCGCTCTGTGCCGCGGCGCTTCTTTGCCTCACGCTCATGCACAGTTTTTCGCCCTGGCCGGTCTTTGCCATTCTCGTTGTCTTCGGCATAGAGCGGGCCTTCATGGGACCGGCGGTTCAGTCGCTGGCGCCCAATCTTGTGCCGGTCGAGGATTTGCCGAACGCCATTGCCTGGAATTCGTCTTCCTGGCAGATGGCATCGATTCTTGGGCCCGTCGCCGGTGGTCTGCTTTATGGCGTCGGGGCCGCCGTGGCCTATAGTGTGGCGTTGGTGCTTTTCATCGTATCCGCCGCACTTGCAGTCGCAATTCGCAAGCCGGAACAACGCGGGCCGGCAAAAGCCATCAGCCTCGAAACCATGCTGGCCGGGTTCAAATTCATCTCGCAGGAAAAGATAGTTCTTGGCGCGATCTCGCTCGATCTTTTTGCGGTGTTGCTGGGCGGCGCCGTGGCGCTGATGCCGATCTTTGCCAAGGAGGTGTTAACGCTCGGGCCATGGGGCCTTGGGCTTCTGCGTGCCGCGCCTGGTATCGGGGCCATCACCGTCGCGGTCCTTCTGGCGTTCAGGCCCATCCGGCATCATGCCGGTTTATTGATGTTTGTCGGTGTCGGCCTCTTCGGCGTTTCCACCGTTGTCTTCGGGCTTTCGCAAACCGCGTGGCTGTCCATCGCCGCACTGGTTGTCATGGGTGCATCGGATATGGTGTCGGTTTATGTGCGCGAGACCCTGATTGCGCTCTGGACACCGGACGAGGTGCGCGGGCGGGTGAATGCGGTTAATATGGTCTTTGTCGGCGCATCAAACGAGCTGGGCGAGTTTCGTGCTGGCACCATGGCCCATGTCGTCGGAGCGGTGCCCGCAGTCGTCATCGGCGGGGCGGGTACGCTTGCGGTGGCGGTAATCTGGGCGCTCGGTTTTTCCAAGCTGCGCAAGATCGACAATCTGGATGCGCCGCACTGATGGCGATGAGTCTTGGATCGTTCTGTTTTTACGCATTTTCCGAACGTCAAACCGCGACGCACTTTTACTGGAAATGCTCTAGCGCTGCGCTTTGCCTTCAAAGACCAGATCGAGAAAATTGCCGAGCCATGCCCTGAGCGGTGTGTCGAACAGCATGCGGCCTTCCAGATGCTGGCTGCCGACCTGCGCATTCGGCATGCCGAAACGCTGCGCGCCGCGCACCACCCAGCTATGCATCATGGCGCGCGTGAGTTCTGCATGAAACTGCAGACCCCAGGCATTTTTGCCGTAACGATAGGCCTGATTGGGATAGGTCTCGCCAGAAGCCAGAAGTTCGGCTCCGCGCGGCAATTCGAACCCTTCCCTGTGGAAATGATAGACCATCTTCGGCCAGTGCGGCATCAAAAGCCGCCCGTGTTCGGTGGCGTGAAGCGGATACCAGCCGATTTCCACCTTGCCGTCCCTGTCGGCCTCCACCTTGCCGCCCAGATGTTTGGACAGCATCTGCGCGCCGAGACAGATGCCGAGAAAGGGTTTGTTTTCCTTCAGCGGCACCTTCAGCCAGTCGATTTCGGCTTTGACATAATCATGCGGGTCATTCGCACTCATCGGGCCGCCGAAGATGATGGCGCCCGCATGTTTCTCCAGCGTTTTCGGCAGGTCATCGCCGAGCGCAGGCCGCCTTATGTCCAGGCGATATCCCTTCTCAACCAGTATCTGGCCGACGCGGCCGGGCGTAGAACGCTCCTGATGCAGGACGATAAGCAGTGAAGGTTGTTCTTTCTGTTGCCTGGAGGGGTCAAACAGCATCGTCTTCGTTTTCGCTTTCTTCAGCGGGTCCGGACCTCGTGGCGGCCTGCTGACGTTGCAGAACCCTGTCGCGAACGGAAACACCAAGCAGATCGGCTACCCGCCAGATCACATGATCTTCCATTTCGCTTCGTTCGCCGTCAGCGTAGACAATATCCCATAATATTCCAATAAGCTCTACGCGCTGATCTTCGTCGAGATGGCGGCGAATATCGGCGGTGAAGCGATAATAGTCGACGGCCTCCTTGCCGGCCTCCTGGCCGGCGGCGAGAAGGGCATCAAGCTTGCCGCCGTCGAGATGGTAATATTCGTGCAGAATTTCGCGCAGGCGGTCACGCTCGCTTTTTGAGACGGTGCCATCCGCTTCCATCACCTGGAAACAGAGGGCTGCCACCGCCACCCTCAGATCGTCTGGGCTGAAATCCCCCGCATGCGGGCCGACGAGGTTCTGAATAAAAGACTGTATTTGCTGGAACATCGATAGCCTGTTGGTCAGAAGAGTTTGAGCCGGGTCTTGGGTTCGGCTTCCGCGCCTGATTTCTTGACGCCCGGATCATCCGGGGCGCCGCCGAAAAAGGGCACGGCTTCCCTCTTTTCAGCCGACACATCACTTGGCTTTGGCGGGTCGATTGTGGCGGGCTTTTTCTCTTTCTGCGGCGGCGCGACTGGCTTGGTCTTGGCTTCAGCTTCCACGCCTGGCTTCTTGACACCCGGATCATCAGGAGCACCGCCGAAAAAGGGCACGGCTTCCGCTTTTTCGGCCGACGCCTCGGTTTGCGGTGGGGTGGTGATCGTGATGGGCTTTTTCTCTTTGTGCGATGGGACGACAGGCTTCATCTCGGCCCTCTGTGCCGGAACAGTCTTCGACTCAACTCTTGTTTCGGTTGGGGTTTCCACAATGATTGTCTTTGCAACTGGTGCAGCTTTGGCCGGCGCTGCCGCAATAGCGTTTTCGATCGTCAAATCTTCAACGGGTCCTTCAAGCTGACCAAACGGCGCTTTCCATTCGAAGGCGTCGAGACGACCGGTGACTGGAGACACCGGCAGCCATTTCTCAGAGACGATGCCATCTGCTACCCAGGCAGGGTCACGCGGTGCGCGCAAAGCCTGTGCCATCCAGTAGCGCACACGGCCCTGATCTCCGGTTTCGGCTTCCTCAATGTCGGCCATCAGCAGGAAGATGCTTTCGCGCGGCTCTATCCGCGCGGCGGCTTCTGCCTTGGCCCGAGCCTTGGCGAATTCCTTGGCGTCGAGTGCTGCCTGCGCCACGGCGAACAGCGATTCAATATTATTGGGCTTCAGGCTTTCCAGTCGCTCAGCGCGTTTCAGCCGGTCTATGGCGGTATCGCCGCTGCGGGCGCGAACATAAAGCGCGGCGATCTGCGGATGCGGATCGTTCTTCCACACGGGCTCCAGGATCGTTGCGGCCTTGCGCAGATTGTCTTCGCGCAGATAGGATTTTGCCGCAATCAGCGCCGCCGGGACGAGGCCTTTGGCGAGCTTGAGAGCATGCTTGGCATCATCTCGCGCTGACACCGGATCGCTTTCCAGCTTCTCGCCGGCCTTGGCGGTGAGAAGCACGGCTTTCAGCCGCTCCGCCTCGCCGCGTTCAATCACGCTTGCCGCCTTCTGCTGGTCGAGCAGACGGATGGCATCGTCCCATTGCCCGTTGCGGCAGCGGTTTTCCAGCGTCGCCTGTGCTGCCCAGGGCAGGTAGGGGGCTTTTTCCGCTGCGTCCTCGGCATATTGCTGGGCGGCTTCATAAGCACCCTGACGGCGGGCTTCGATATAAAGGCCGCGAAGGCCAAGCTCCCGGGTTTCCGGGTCACGGGCCATGGCCTCGAATTTGCGGCGCGCCTCGTCATATTTGCCTTCGATGAGATCGGCCTGCGCATCGAGCAGGTGGATCAGCGGCTCCTGATCGGCACTGAGCAGACCCTGCGTACGGGCTGTCATCTTCCGGGCGAGAATGGCGTTGCCGGCCCCGGCGGCGATGAGGCCGGTGGACAGAGCCTGATAACCCCGGTCGCGCTTGCGGGCGCGGAAATAGCGGCGCGCGGCATTGGGCGAGGTCCAGATGGCGTTCACGACCCACCAGACAAGCATGACGGCGGCAACCAGCGCCGCGATGATGGAGGCAGCTACCATCAGGCTCATTTCGATGAGCTGGCCCTGCCAGACGATGGAAAGCACGCCCGGCCTGTCCGCCAGCCAGGAGAAACCGAAACCGAGCGCCAGAACGATAACGGCGAAAGTCAGAATTCTGGTCATGCCCTTACCCCTGCCTGCCGGTGCTGGTGATGGCACGGTTCAACGTGCCGCCCACCAGATTTTCGACTTCGATACGCGCATCCAGAGATTTCTTGTAATCGGCGGATGCCGTCTTGGCCGCCTCGGGAAGCCCGTTCCATTCAAGTGCTGCGCCCTGCAGATCGCCGTTCCGCAGCTTGTTTTCCATGCGCGCGATCTTCGCTTCGGGGCTCTCGCCCTCGATATTTCCGACGGGACGAACCTTCACCAGCGAGAAGGCGCTTTCCGTCAGGCGCTCCATGATGCCCTGATTGGGATCGGGCTGGTTGATGGCTGACAGCATCGCATTGGCGACATCGGGGAATTTCTGCATCAGCTCGGAACGCGACGGCACGCCGGTTGCGGCGAAGGATTGCAGCGATGCGATGGCCGGATCGTCAGGCGTGACCTTGGAGAGCGTGTCGAGTTCGGTGAGGAACGGCCCACCGCGATCGATCGCCGCCTTCAGCGCGGCCGACGCGATGGCGCGGGCGACTTCGATATCGTCGCGCGGCTCGTTGATCTTGGTCTCCGCATCCGTCAGGCGGCGGGTCAGATCCGCCGTCGCAGAGGCCTGCGCGGATCGTTCAGATTGCAGAGCGGCCTCCAGCGCGGTGATTTTTTCCGAAAGTCCCTCGACCTGCGGGGTCTCGCCCTTTGCAGCTTCCAGCGACGCGATGCGCTGTTGCAGCGCCGATGTGTCTGCCGCAGGCGCATTGGCGAGTTGCTGCCGCAGACTGCTTATATCGGTTTTCAACGTAGCGATCTCATCGTTTCCGGCGCTTCCGGAATTCGAGGACGGCAGGATACCGGCATATTGCATGCTGCCAGCGGCGGCGAGTGCGATGAGGCCGCCGACGATACCGGCAGCGATGAGACCGGAGGTCGCCGCCTGTTTGCGCTCCGCCTGCTGTGTGGTGGTGGACGGCTTGGCCGAGCCTGACGACGAGGTTGTCGCAGAGGATTTGGCAGCAGAAGCATTGCCGGATGTGCTGGAGGAAGCTGTGGAACCAAAGGCTGGTTTCGAAGCCGTAGCGGAAGTTGCGGCTGCGCTTGTCCCTGCAGTATCCGTCGTCGGTTTTGCATCGGCTTTGGGGGGGGCGGGAGCCTGTGAGACCGGTTCTTTCCGATTGTCCCCTGTATTTTCAGCCTCCTGTCCTGCGGCTGCGGAGTCAGTTTTGCTGACATTGGGTTCAGGCTCGATAGGGGTTTTCTTCGCCTGATCCCATACAGGGGGTGGGTTGCCCGCAACAGTCGCTTCAGGCTTTGTTTCCTGGGCGCTCGACGCTATTGTCGTCTCTGTTGTGTTGTCATCGGGCTTTTTGTCCGTGCTGGCAGCGTCCCCATCGGTGGAAATTGCTTTCACGTCTTTTGCGTCCAGGTCGATCGTGACCGGTTCGGCTTTGGACTTGGAGTGGCGTGGCGGCTTTCCCGATACCATGACAACCTCATTTCTGCCTGCAGTAATCTAAACCTAGTCAGTGACGGCGGCAAAGGAAAGAGGCGAGCTCGAATTAGGTTCCAGAGTTCTGGTGCAGAAGTTCGAACATCGCGGCCTCGCTTGGTTCTTCGGCTGCCTTGGCATTGGGGCGGAAAATCTGCGGAACCAGAGAAAGCACGTTACGGCTGATGCAGATGAATTTTGTCGTGGTCAGTGCCATTGCGTATTTCTCCGCTGAGACATGACGGAAAAAGGCCCGCGCCGCTTCCGAAGAATAAAGCAGGACTATGTCAGCTGCAGCGTCGAGAAGCGCCGTTTTCAGAGTGGTTTCGGAGATGTCGGAGGGCAGCATCTCGTAACAGTCGACCGTTCTGAAGGGGATGCCCGCAGCGGCAAGGCCTTCTTCGAAGACGGAGCCACGTGGCCTGCCCGCGAGATAGAGCAATGGCTCTTCTTCAGTCAAAAAAGTGCGGTGTTGTGTCACCAGCGCGGTCAGACCTAGCGCATCTCCTGATGCGGTGAATATCTGCTGGAAGCCGGTTTTTTCCGCGGCTTCCGCCGTTGCCCCGCCGACGGCGAAAAGCGGTTTCAGCAGATGCGAGGCCAACTGCCCGCCGAATGTGTCCAGTGCCCGCACTGCCTCTGCGCTGGTGACGGCGATGGCAGCCAGTGGGGTGGATAGCGCCGAGAGAGCACGTTCACCATGATGGACTGGATGAAACAGCGGAAGAAGCACCGGCTCATGGCCAAGCGCCTCAAGCTTTGCGGCCGTCCTTTCGCCCGAACGCTGCGGCCGGGTGACGACGATCCGCATCGGCTCAGCTCCAGCCTTCGAAGAAATTGCTGCCCGCTTTGGCGCGCACCTCTTCGCCGGCCTGTCGGCCGAGTTTCGCCGCCTCCTTGCGTTTGCCGGAGATTTCAATCCCGTGGCTTGTCTGGCCATCGGGCGTAAGGATCAGGCCGGAAAAATGGAGATCCTCGCCTTCACAGGTGGCATAACCGGCAATGGGGGTACGACAGGAACCGTCAAGTGCCGCGAGGAAGGCACGCTCACAGGTCACGGCGTCATAGGTGGGGGCATGGTTTATGGGAGCCAGCAATTCATCCATGCGAGCGTCACCGATGCGGCTTTCAACGCCGATCGCGCCCTGGGCCGGAGCGGGGGGAAACTCTCTCGGATCGAGAATTTCCGTGGGCACCTTGTCCTTGCCGAGCCGCTTCAAGCCGGCGAAGGCAAGAAGCGTGGCATCCGCCTGGCCTTCTTCCAGTTTGCGCAGGCGTGTATCGACCAGACCGCGAAAGATGATGACGCTCAGATCCGGCCGCAGACGGCGGATCAGCGCCTGGCGGCGCAGGGATGCGGAGCCGACCACGGCGCCCTGCGGCAGCTCCAGAAGCTTTGGCGCGGTGCGGCCGATGAAGGCGTCGCGCATGTCTTCACGTGGCAGGAAGGCGGAAAGATAGAGGCCCTCAGGCAAAATAGTCGGCATGTCCTTGGAGGAATGCACGGCAATATCGAGTTCGCCGGACAGAAGCTGATTTTCCAGTTCCTCCGTGAACAGCCCCTTGCCACCGATTTCCGACAAGGCGCGGTCTGTGATCCGATCACCCTTGGTGGATAGCACGACGACCTCGAACATGTCTTCCGGCAGACCATGCGCCGCCATCAGCCGGCTGCGGGTCTCATAGGCCTGTGCCAGCGCCAGCGGGCTGCCACGCGTGCCGATTCGGAAAGGTTTTGTTTGCATCCGCGTCTATCCATTGTTACCGGAGTTGTCTTAGACCAACTCAGCGTATGACCGCAATGAACGAACAGATTTGATGGCTCCCATTCTTCGTATCCTCGGCATAGAGACAAGCTGTGACGAAACCGCTGCATCCATTGTGGTTCGGCATGCGGACGGGCGTGGCGAGATCGTCTCCGACGTCGTTTTGTCGCAGCTGGAGGAGCACAGCGCTTATGGCGGCGTGGTGCCGGAAATTGCAGCGCGCGCCCATGTCGAGGCGCTGGACACGCTGGTGGAAGAGGCACTGGAGCAGGCGGGAGTCACTCTTGCCGATGTCGACGCCATTGCCGTCACCTCCGGTCCCGGTCTCATCGGTGGCCTGCTGGTGGGGCTGATGACCGGCAAGGCAATCGCGAAGGCCGCCGGCAAGCCGCTTTACGCCATCAATCATCTGGAAGGCCACGCGCTGACGGCGCGGCTGACCGATGGGCTGTCTTTCCCCTATCTGATGTTGCTGGTTTCCGGCGGCCACACCCAGCTGGTGCTGGTGCGCGGCGTGGACGACTATGAGCGCTGGGGAACCACCATCGATGACGCTTTGGGTGAAGCCTTCGACAAGACAGCGAAACTTCTGGGACTGCCCTATCCCGGTGGGCCTGCCGTGGAGAAAGCGGCGGCGAAGGGTGACCCGGACCGTTTTCCGCTTCCGCGTCCGATGGTGGGTGAAACACGGCTCGATTTTTCTTTCTCAGGCTTGAAGACAGCGGTGCGGCAGGCTGCGACCGCCATCGCGCCGCTTTCCGAGCAGGATATTGCCGATATCTGCGCCTCGTTCCAGAAAGCGGTATCGCGCACCCTGAAGGACCGTATCGGCCGTGGCCTTGCGCGTTTCAGCCAGGAGTTTCCAAAACTGGAGACGACGCCTGCGCTGGTCGTGGCTGGCGGCGTTGCGGCCAATCAGGAAATCCGCCAGACGCTGCAGGCGCTTTGCGATACGCATGGCTTCCGTTTCGTTGCGCCGCCGCACCGGCTTTGCACGGATAATGCGGCGATGATCGCCTGGGCCGGACTGGAGCGCATGGCGGATGGCAGGCAACCCGATCCGCTGGAGGTAGCGCCGCGCTCGCGCTGGCCACTTGATGGCAATGCGGAGACCCTGATCGGCTTCGGCAAAAGGGGAGCCAAGGCCTGATGCAGCGGGAAAAAATCGTCGTTATCGGCGCCGGCGCCTTCGGAACTGCGCTTGCCGTCGTCATTGCGTTAGAAAACCGGCACGACGTCATCTTGCTCGGCCGTGATGCATCGCTGATGGCCGATCTCAAGGTTGATCGTGTTCACGAGGCGGCTCTGCCGGGTGTCGATTTGCCGGACGCACTTGAATTTTCGGCCGAGCCGGATGTGCTGGCTGGCGCCAATATCGTGCTCTTCGCCATGCCCTCACAGGCTCATGCGGACGCGGCGCGTCATTACGGTCCTTATCTGGCTAACGACTCTGTCATCGTCACCTGCGCCAAGGGTATCGACCGCGGCTCCGGTCGTCTGCTGACGGAGCTTCTGGAAGCGGAGCTGCCGCATCACCCGATTGCGGTCCTTTCCGGCCCAGGGTTTGCGGCGGATATCGCGCGCGGATTGCCGACAGCCATGGCGATTGCGGCTGATGATGCAGGGATTGCCGAACGGCTGGCGACCACGATCTCCGGCAGGACCTTCCGGCTTTATGCCTCCACTGACCGCATCGGCGTGCAGCTTGGCGGAGCCTTGAAGAATGTCCTCGCCATTGCCGCCGGCATCGTTGAAGGCGCGGGGCTTGGCGATTCCGCCCGGGCGGCGCTGATCTCGCGTGGGCTTGCCGAAATGTCGCGCCTCATCGTCGCCATGGGCGGCAAGGCCGATACGGTGCGCGGACTTTCCGGCCTTGGTGATCTGGTGCTGACGGCTACCAGCCACCAGTCGCGCAACCTGCGTTTCGGTATCGCGCTTGGCCGAGGTGAGGGCAAGGACACGTCCGGCGGGCTGGTGGAGGGCGCCTTTGCGGCTGCCGTCGCCGCGCGGCTCGGAGAAAGTCATGCCGTCGATATGCCGGTTACCGAAGCGGTCGCCGCCATCATCGATGGCAATCTAGATGTGGCAAGCGCCATGCAACAATTGATGACGCGGCCGATCACCACCGAATGAGGTGGGGCGGTCAAATGATGTTTTACGCATGTTCCGGTCCCGAAACCGCTGACGCTTCGGGGGACATGCTCCAGCAAGGAGACGACAATGCTGTTTGCCTTTATCTGCAAGGACAAGCCCGGCCATTTGAACGTGCGCATGGAAACGCGCCCGGCGCATCTGGAACATCTGAACAAACTCAATGCAGAGGGCACGCTGAAGATCGCCGGTCCGTTTCTGGATGCCGAAGGCAAGCCGAATGGCAGCCTCGTCATCGTGGAAGCTGCCGATATCGATGCGGCCAAGGCCCTTGCCGACGCCGATCCCTATGCCAAGGCCGGCCTGTTCGAAAGCGTTGACGTGAAGCCCTATAACTGGGTTTTCAACAATCCGGGGGCGTGATCGGGCATGGCGAATTATTGGCTTTACAAGTCCGAGCCGTTCAAATGGTCCTGGGAAATGCAGAAGGCAAAGGGCGAGGCTGGCGAAGAATGGACCGGCGTGCGCAATTATCAGGCGCGCAACAACATGCGCGCCATGAAAATTGGCGACAAGGGCTTCTTCTACCACTCCAATGAGGGGCTGGATGTCGTCGGCATCGTCGAAGTCTGTGCATTGTCGCATCCGGACTCGACCGCCGAAGGCGATCTGAAATGGGATTGCGTCGATATCCGTGCCGTCTGCGATATGCCGCAACCGGTTTCGCTGAAGGATGTGAAGGCAAACCCGAAGCTGGAGAAGATGTCGCTCGTCACCT
Organism: Pseudomonadota bacterium; assembly: GCA_023444445.1. Lineage (GTDB taxonomy): Bacteria > Pseudomonadota > Alphaproteobacteria > Rhizobiales > Rhizobiaceae > Agrobacterium. Next base: position 20,624 of record JAEXMK010000028.1, read on the forward strand.
CCATGCGGCTTTCCGTGCAACCGGTAACGGAAGAGGAATATCTTGAGGTCTGCCGCATGGGCGGCCTCGCCAATCCGCCGAAATCACCGGACTGATGCGTCGGTGAGGACCGATCCCGAGCGCTTCATTCTTGGCAATACCGGCATCATGCGGCCGCCGCATGTGCCGGAGTTGCGTCTTCATCTCGCCACCGAGGCGCACGAGCTTTGGCTGAAGACGGAGGATGAACTGGAGGAGATCGGTTTGCCGCCACCGTTCTGGGCCTTCGCCTGGGCCGGCGGGCAGGGGCTTGCCCGTTATGTTCTCGACCATCCTGAGAGTGTTCGCGGCAAGCATGTGCTGGATTTCGCCAGCGGCTCCGGGCTGGTTGCCATCGCGGCAGCAAAGGCCGGTGCGAGCGAGGTTCTGGCCGCCGATATCGATCCGTGGACGGAAACAGCCATTCGGTTGAATGCGGCACTCAATGACGTGGAAATCGGCTTTACGGGGTTCGACCTGGTCGGCAAGCCGGTCGAAGCCGATGTCCTCTTGGCGGGCGACGTGTTTTACGACCGCGCCTTTGCCGATCTTCTCGTGCCGTGGTTTCTGGACCTGACGGAAAAGGGTGTAAGCGTTCTCGTCGGCGATCCGGGGCGGGCCTATCTGCCCAAAGAGCGCCTTCGCGCCGAGGCGACCTATCAGGTGCCGGTGACGCGGGCGCTGGAAGACAGCGAAGTGAAGAAGACCACGGTGTGGCGTTTTATCTGATCAGGGTCTAATGATGCAAATGCCGTGCTCATACGCGCAGGCGTCGTCAGCGTTTTCGGCATGGACAGAGATGATTTTTGCCTTGGGGGCTAATTGTACGCCCGCTCTATCCGTTACACCTCTTCGCGAAAATCCGCTGCTGATCGCGAAATAATTGCCGTTTCCGCGCACCCGCAGGGCTGCTATGCCGCCCACATAGGTGCCGCCGGGAAGGGTTGATGGTAACCCATCGGTGGAGAAGCTTACCTCGGATTGATGATGCCGATATTGGTGGCGACCATAAAAATCCTCTGCCGCCGCCGGTGGCACGAAGGTGAAAATTGCTCCAGCGACCGTCATGGTCAGGGCGGCGATTCGGCTAAGTAACATGAGCTTCATGCTCCGGTTTTTGAGGTTAACCAATCCTAAATTACACCTTTTCTGAATTACGTAAAGGTAAATATTTCGAGGGCGTAAATCTTGGAAACGCTCGATTTTTTATTTTGACGCAAAAAAATTCCAAAAAAAATTCGCGAACCAATCGATTAAATTCGAATCGGCCATGAAATGTGCTTGTGGTGATGCTCCCATGTGATTAAACGTCGCGGTTGGTGCAATGCACATTCTTTCGTCATGTGCTGTTGCTTGGGGGCGTCCTGTATGGTGGGCGCACGGGAAAACGCCGCGAGGTTCTGATGGCGAATGCGACTAATAACCGGCCTCTGTCGCCGCATCTTCAAATTTACAAGCCGATTCCGACGATGGTTGCATCCATCGTGCACCGCATCACCGGCGGCGCGCTTTATTTCGGAACGCTTCTGGTTGCCTGGTGGCTGATCGCGCTCGCCTCGGGCCCTGCCTACTATGACTGGGTCAGCTGGGCGATGGGTACGATCATCGGCAGGCTCATCCTGATCGGATACACCTGGGCTCTGGTTCACCACATGCTGGGCGGTCTTCGCCACTTCATGTGGGATCTGGGTCATGGCTTCGAAAAGCACTTTACCACCAAGCTGGCAAAGGCCTCGTGGGTCGTCTCGATCTGTCTGACCGCGCTGATCTGGGTCATTGCCCTGATCGTGCGCTGAGGAGATTTTTCATGGATATGCGTACACCTCTCGGAAAGGTTCGCGGTCTCGGCTCTGCCAAGGAGGGTACGGACCATTTCTGGCGCCAGCGCGTCACTGCGGTCGCCAACGTTCCGCTGCTGATCTTCTTCGTGATCTTCCTCATCAAATACGCCGGCGCGCCCTATCCGGAAGTCGTCGCCGCGCTGTCGAACCCGCTCGTCGCGGTCATCATGGCTCTGGTGCTGGTCTCCGGCCTCATCCACATGAAGCTCGGCATGCAGGTCATCATCGAAGACTACGTTCACGCTGAGGTTTCGAAGCTCGTTCTTCTGATGCTGAATACATTTTTCGCGATCCTCATCGGTGGCCTGTCGATCTTCGCCATCCTGAAAATCGCATTCGTAGGATAAGTTCGCCATGGCTTCGATCAGTTCACCTTCCCAGAATGGCAAGGCCTACACCTATGTCGATCACTCCTATGACGTGATCGTGGTAGGCGCCGGCGGCGCCGGTCTGCGCGCCACGCTCGGCATGGCCGAGCAGGGTTTCAAGACCGCCTGCATCACCAAGGTTTTCCCGACGCGGTCCCACACGGTGGCAGCGCAGGGCGGCATCGCCGCATCGCTCACCAACATGACGCCCGATTGTTGGCAGTGGCACCTTTACGATACCGTAAAGGGCTCCGACTGGCTGGGCGACGTCGACGCGATGCAATATCTCGCCATGGAAGCGCCGAAGGCGGTCTATGAGCTTGAGCATTACGGCGTGCCTTTCTCGCGTAACGAAGAAGGTAAGATCTACCAGCGCCCCTTCGGCGGCCACATGCAGAATTACGGTGAAGGCCCGCCGGTGCAGCGCACCTGCGCCGCCGCCGACCGTACCGGCCACGCCATTCTGCACACGCTTTATGGCCAGTCGCTGCGCAACAACGCGGAATTCTTCATCGAATATTTCGCGCTCGACCTCATTATGGCGCCCGATGGCCGCTGCACCGGCGTCGTTGCGTGGAACCTCGATGACGGCACGATCCATCGCTTCTCCGCCAAGATGGTGGTTCTGGCGACCGGCGGTTACGGCCGCGCCTATTTCTCGGCGACCTCGGCTCATACCTGCACCGGTGACGGCGGCGGCATGATCGCCCGTGCCGGCCTGCCGCTCCAGGACATGGAATTCGTGCAGTTTCACCCGACCGGCATTTATGGCGCGGGCTGCCTCATCACCGAAGGCGCACGCGGCGAAGGCGGTTATCTCGTCAACTCCGAAGGCGAACGCTTCATGGAGCGTTATGCGCCTTCCGCGAAGGACCTTGCCTCGCGCGACGTGGTGTCGCGCTGCATGACGATGGAAATCCGTGAAGGCCGCGGCGTCGGCAAGAACAAGGATCACATCTTCCTGCATCTCGATCACCTCGATCCTGCGATCCTGCATGAGCGTCTTCCGGGCATCTCCGAAAGCGCCAAGATTTTCGCCGGCGTTGACGTGACGCGCGAGCCGATCCCGGTTCTCCCGACCGTTCACTACAATATGGGCGGCATTCCGACCAACTATTGGGGCGAAGTGCTGAACGCCGATGCCAATAACCCGGAACGCATCGCGCCCGGCCTGATGGCTGTGGGTGAAGCCGGTTGCGCCTCGGTTCATGGCGCCAACCGTCTCGGTTCGAACTCGCTTATCGACCTCGTTGTCTTCGGCCGTGCTGCCGCCATCCGCGCAGCCCAGGTCATTGATCGCGATTCGCCGGTTCCCGCGCTTGACGTTGCGGCCTGCGACAAGATCATGGAACGCTTCGACAGCCTGCGTTACGCCAACGGCTCGACACCGACGGCGGTGCTGCGCGACAAGATGCAGCGCGCCATGCAGGACGATGCGGCCGTGTTCCGCACCCAGGAATCGCTCGAAAGCGGCTGCCGCCGTCTCTCGGCGATCTGGAAGGAACTGCCTGACGTCAAGGTCACCGACCGTTCGATGGTCTGGAATTCCGATCTGGTCGAAACGCTCGAGCTTCATAATCTCATGGCCAATGCCATCACCACGGTCTACGGCGCGGAAGCGCGCAAGGAAAGCCGCGGTTCGCATGCCCGCGAGGATTTCGTCGACGGTCCGTTCGGTGGTCGCGACGACGTGAACTGGCGCAAGCATACGCTTGCCTGGGTCAGCCCCGAAGGCGACGTGAAGCTCGATTATCGCCCGGTTCACACCGACCTCATCGCCGACGGCATCGATCCCAAAAAGATCGAGCCGAAGGCGCGCGTCTACTGATTTGAGGAACTGGATATGGTTGAACTTGCTCTCCCCAAGAATTCCCAGATCAACGAAGGTAAAGTCTGGCCCAAGCCCGACGGCGCCAAGAATGTGCGCGAATACCGCATCTATCGCTGGAACCCGGATGACGGCCAGAACCCGCGCATCGACACTTTCTACATCGATGTCGATGATTGCGGACCGATGGTTCTCGATGCGCTTCTCTACATCAAGAACAATATCGACCCGACGCTGACGCTGCGCCGATCCTGCCGCGAAGGCATCTGCGGTTCCTGCGCGATGAACATCGACGGCACCAATACGCTCGCCTGCACCAAGGGCATGGACGAGATCAACGGGACGGTGAAGGTTTATCCGCTGCCGCATATGCCCGTCGTAAAGGACCTTGTTCCCGACTTGTCGAACTTCTATGCGCAGCACCGCTCGATCGAACCCTGGCTGAAAACGGTTTCGCCGACGCCCGCCAAGGAATGGAAGCAGAGTCATGAGGATCGCCTGAAGCTGGACGGTCTTTATGAGTGCATTCTCTGCGCCTGCTGCTCCACCTCCTGTCCCAGCTACTGGTGGAATGGCGACCGTTACCTTGGTCCCGCCGTTCTGCTGCAGGCCTATCGCTGGCTCATCGACAGTCGCGACGAGGCGACCGGCGAGCGTCTCGACAATCTCGAAGACCCGTTCCGCCTTTATCGCTGCCACACCATCATGAACTGCGCGCAGGCTTGCCCGAAGGGCTTGAACCCGGCCAAGGCGATCGCGGAAATCAAGAAGATGATGGTCGAGCGTCGCGTTTAAAGTCGATTCGCTGACGACAGAAAATCTATCGGGCTACGGTCTCGACCGTGGCCCTTTTTACTACCTGGCGCCGGAAATTTCGGTAAAAATCGACCGAAATTGTAATTATCCGGGCCATCGCTTGCGCAAGATAAGGCTTTGGTAATAATTCAGCCTTCTTGTTTGATCACTGTCTTTCCGGAAGCGAGAGAATCGGGAGCTTGATATGCAATTCAGATATGTGGTGACGGGCCTTGCCGTTGTGATGGGCCTTGCCGGTTGCCAACGTACCTCCTACGATTACAACAATAATGCCAGCAATAATCCCGGTTATACGCCGCCCTTGCAGGCGCAGCCGGTGCCCTCCGTTCAGTCCGGCGCCCTGCCGCCACCCGGTGGCGCGAATGGTAGCCAGTTCCCGTCGGCGCCGGCCTCGGCAGCCCCTGGCGGCACCAATGTTGCGTCCGCCGCTCCGCCAGCAACGGCTCTCGACGTCACCAAGGAATCCATGGTCGGCAACTGGCGCGTTTCCAATGGCGGCACCAATTGCGATATGTTCCTGACGCTCACCAACCTTGGCGCCGGTTCGCGTGGCGGCACGCGTGGCTGCTCCGGTGAATTGACGGCGATGGGATCGTGGGAAGTGTCCGGCAAGATGGTGCTGTTCAAGAACCGTTCAGGAGACACGATCGGTCGCGTCTACAAGAGCGCCGATGCGCGCTTTGATGGTACGACCAATAGCGGCCAGCCGCTCAGCCTCAGCCGATGAGTCTTTCCGGTGCATCCGGAATGCTCTTTTCGCTCTAAGCCTGTTTATTTGCCGCGGGTGCCTTCGTGCGCCCGCGTCCGAGGCGTTTTTTCATGAAGCCATTGCCTGATTATAATCATAGTGTCGTTGAACAGCTCAACGCATTGACGGCAGCTGGCACCTTGCAGGCCGATGCCGCCCAGCTTGGCGTGGCGGCCCATCTCGACCGTATCCTTGCCGATCTGAAGGCGCGCAAGCCCGCCAAGAAGAAGAGCGCGCTCGGCTGGATGTTTGCGCGCAAGTCAGGACCGGCTACGACGGTCAAGGGTCTCTATGTCTATGGCAGCGTCGGTCGAGGCAAGACCATGCTGATGGACATGTTCTATGAGATGGCGCCCGTTTCTTCCAAGCGGCGTTGCCATTTTCATGAATTCATGGCGGATGTGCATAATCGTGTGCATGCGCACCGGCAGAAACTGAAGAATGGCGAAACCAAGCAGGCCGATCCCATTCCGCCGGTCGCGGCCGAGCTTCTGGCTGAAGCCGAGCTTCTATGCTTCGACGAATTTTCCGTCACTGATATTGCCGATGCAATGATCCTCGCGCGGCTGTTCACCGAATTGTTCGCTCATGGCTGCACATTGGTAACGACCTCCAACGTCGTGCCTGACAATCTCTACAAGGATGGTCTTAATCGCGGCCTTTTCCTCCCCTTCGTCGATCTGCTGAAGAGATATGTAGAGGTGGTGTCGCTCGACAGCCCCACCGACTACCGGATGGAGAAGCTGGAAAGCCTGCCGGTCTATGTCACGCCGCTCGACGGTTCGGCGGATCAGGCGATGGACATGGCCTGGCGGCATATGATTGCCGGCCATCTCGTTGCCCCGACGGAAATACCGATGAAGGGCCGTTCCATTCTGGTGCCGCGCGCCAGTGGCCGGGTGGCGCGTTTTTCCTTTTCCGACCTTTGCGAAAAACCGCTAGGGGCTTCCGATTTCCTGGCCATCGCCAATCGTTTCGATACGGTCTTTATAGACCACATTCCGCTTCTTAACGCGGATAAGCGCAACGAGACCAAACGTTTCATTATTCTCATCGATGCGCTTTATGACCATAGCGTCAGGCTTTTCGCATCGGCGGCAGCGATGCCGGAAGACCTGCTCGGCAAGCGCAAGGGAACGGAAGGTTTCGAGTTCGACCGAACCGCCTCGCGCCTGTTTGAGATGCGCAGCGCCGATTATCTCGCGCTTCATCACGAAAAACGGCAGAAAGTTTGACACTTTCGTGACGCATTTTCTTACGTTTACGTAAGAAAATAATGATCTAAACGATTGAAAATATTCACCACAAAAGAATCTGTTGCCTATTTTGGCCAATGGGTCTAATCGGAATGCGACAATTTTGGCTGCCGGTTTGGCGCGGTGAAATTGAATTGAAGCTCAAGAGGAAGCATTCGATGGCTCGCAAAAAGATTGCACTTATTGGTTCTGGCATGATCGGCGGCACGCTGGCGCATCTCGCCAGCCTGAAGGAACTGGGCGATATCGTCCTCTTCGATATTGCTGACGGCATCCCGCAGGGCAAGGGCCTGGATATTGCCCAGTCCGGCCCGGTTGAAGGCTTCAATGCAAAGCTCACCGGCGCGTCCGATTACGCTGCCATTGAAGGGGCGGACGTCTGCATCGTCACCGCTGGCGTTGCCCGCAAGCCTGGCATGAGCCGCGACGATCTTCTCGGCATTAACCTCAAGGTCATGGAACAGGTTGGCGCCGGCATCAAGAAGTATGCCCCGAACGCTTTCGTCATCTGCATCACCAACCCGCTCGACGCCATGGTCTGGGCGCTGCAGAAGTTCTCCGGACTGCCGAAGAACAAGGTCGTCGGCATGGCCGGCGTTCTCGACAGCGCGCGTTTTCGCCTCTTCCTCGCTGAAGAATTCAACGTTTCGGTTGAAGACGTCACCGCCTTCGTTCTCGGCGGTCATGGCGACACCATGGTTCCGCTCGCCCGCTACTCCACCGTTGCCGGCGTTCCGCTGACCGATCTCGTCAAGATGGGCTGGCTGACGGCTGAGCGTCTCGAACAGATCATCCAGCGCACCCGTGACGGCGGTGCGGAAATCGTCGGTCTCTTGAAGACCGGCTCGGCCTATTATGCTCCGGCTGCCTCGGCAATCGAAATGGCTGAATCCTACCTCAAGGACAAGAAGCGTGTTCTGCCCGCCGCTGCCCATCTTTCGGGTCAGTATGGCGTAGACGACATGTATGTCGGCGTTCCCACGATCATTGGTGCAGGCGGTATCGAGCGCATCATCGAGATCGAACTCAACAAGGAAGAAGAAGCTGCCTTCCAGAAGTCCGTCGGCGCTGTCGCTGGTCTCTGCGAAGCCTGCATCAACATCGCTCCGTCGCTGAAGTAATAACTTCAAGCGGTTCCAAACAGGGATTATTCCATGAATATTCACGAATATCAGGCCAAGGCTCTTCTGAAGGGCTACGGCGCGCCGGTTGCTGAAGGCGTTGCCATTCTCAAGGTCGAAGAAGCTGAAGCCGCCGCCAAGCAGCTTCCCGGCCCGCTTTACGTCGTCAAGAGCCAGATCCATGCTGGTGGTCGCGGCAAGGGCAAGTTCAAGGAGCTCGGCCCGGATGCCAAGGGCGGCGTTCGTCTGGCGAAGTCCATCGAAGAAGTCGTTTCCCACGCCAAGGACATGCTCGGCAACACGCTGGTAACGGCGCAGACGGGCGATGCCGGCAAGCAGGTTAACCGCCTCTACATCGAAGACGGCGCTGATATCGCTCGCGAACTCTACTGCTCGCTGCTGGTTGACCGTTCGGTCGGTCAGGTTGCCTTCGTGGTTTCTACCGAAGGCGGCATGGATATCGAAGCTGTCGCCCACGACACGCCTGAGAAGATCCACACCATCGCCATCAACCCTGAAAAGGGCGTTTCCGATGCCGACGTTGCTGCGATCTCCAAGGCGCTCGAGCTTGACGGCGTTGCAGCCGAAGATGCCAAGTCGCTCTTCCCGATCCTCTACAAGGCCTTCAGCGAGAAGGACATGGCTCTCCTCGAGATCAACCCGCTGATCGTCATGGAAAATGGCCATCTGCGCGTCCTCGACGCCAAGGTCTCATTCGACGGCAACGCCATGTTCCGCCATGACGACGTCAAGGCGCTGCGCGACGAGACCGAAGAAGACGCCAAGGAAATCGAAGCCTCCAAGTGGGACCTCGCTTATGTCGCGCTCGATGGCAACATCGGCTGCATGGTCAACGGCGCTGGTCTTGCCATGGCGACCATGGACATCATCAAGCTTTACGGCAAAGAGCCGGCTAACTTCTGCGACGTCGGCGGCGGCGCCGGCAAGGAGAAGGTTGCGGCAGCTTTCAAGATCATCACCGCCGACCCGAAGGTCGAGGGTATCCTCGTCAACATCTTCGGCGGCATCATGAAGTGCGACGTTATCGCCGAAGGCGTGATTGCCGCGGTGAAGGAAGTCGGTTTGCAGGTTCCGCTCGTTGTTCGCCTCGAAGGCACCAACGTCGAGCTCGGCAAGAAGCTTCTGAACGAATCGGGCCTTGCGATTACGGCTGCTGACGATCTGGACGACGCAGCCAAGAAGATCGTCGCGGCGATCAACGGCTAATTGAGGGACCGGAAATAATGTCTATTCTCGTTAATAAAGACACCAAGATCCTTGTTCAGGGTCTGACCGGCAAGACCGGTACCTTTCACACCGAACAGGCGCTTGCCTATTACGGCACGCAGATGGTCGGCGGTATTCATCCGAAGAAGGGTGGCGAAACCTGGACCGGTTCCAAGGGCGAAAGCCTGCCGATCTTCGCAACGGTTGCAGAAGCCAAGGAAAAGACCGGTGCAGACGCATCCGTGATCTATGTTCCGCCGGCAGGTGCAGCGGACGCCATCATCGAAGCCATCGATGCGGAAATCCCGTTCATCACCTGCATCACCGAAGGCATCCCGGTCATTGACATGGTCCGCGTCAAGGCTCGCCTCGACCGGTCGAAGTCTCGCCTGCTCGGCCCGAACTGCCCCGGTATCCTGACGCCGGAAGAATGCAAGATCGGCATCATGCCGGGCTCCATCTTCCGCAAGGGTTCGGTCGGTATCGTATCGCGCTCCGGCACGCTGACCTATGAAGCCGTGTTCCAGACCTCCAACGAAGGCCTCGGCCAGACGACGGCTGTCGGCATCGGCGGCGACCCGGTCAAGGGCACCGAGTTCATCGACGTGTTGGAGATGTTCCTTGCTGACGACGCTACGCAGTCGATCATCATGATCGGCGAAATCGGCGGTTCGGCTGAAGAAGACGCGGCGCAGTTCCTGATCGACGAAGCCAAGAAGGGCCGCAAGAAGCCGATGGCCGGCTTCATCGCGGGCCGTACGGCTCCGAAGGGCCGCACCATGGGCCACGCCGGCGCTGTCGTTTCCGGCGGCAAGGGCG
>JAEXMK010000069.1 GCA_023444445.1 Pseudomonadota bacterium
TGGCTCCGAAAGGAGCAGGAATGCCGAAATCCCCACGTTGAAAGGGCCGCCAAACTCAGCGGTGGGCCTCAAATCGTCCCGTCGGCGATAGAAAATGCGGTAAATCGAGGTGTCCATCTATATTCACCGTTTCGGCCGCCTTGAGAAGGAATGAACATTTTTTCGCGCCGCAGCGAGTTGATGAAAACATTAAGTCGAATTTTAAATATGACTCGCGTTTTACGGGAATTATGGTTTTATTACTTCGGGGTTATAAATGGGGATTTTCAGATGATCAGGATCGTTTTTATTACGCTTGCATTTTTTCTCTTCGCGATATCGCAGTCTGTTGCTCAGGATTCAGCTCCTGACTGGAAAAAATTTGGTTCCGAATATTTGACCTATAATGGCCAGGTCCTGACGTTCGACGCGGCAGACCTGCAGCGCCACCAGAACCGCTTGCGTTGCGTAAAAATGAATAATTACGGATGCGTTATGGGGCGAAGCTGGCAAGGGGCAGTTAGTAATGACAGGGTCGGTCATGCCATCTTCGAGCATCCGAAATGGTCGGTGCGCGCAGTTGTCCGGGATTATTGCTCGAAGAACCGCAGGGGATTGCGATCTGCAATGCAGATTGCCGAGACCTACTCACCCTGGTGCGATACGCTGGGCACCGTCGGGGTTCGAAACGGCTGGGGCAGATCATGCACTGGCGGTCCGCAGCCGCCTGTAGGCTTCAAAGGTCCTCTCTGCGCAAAACCCGCAAACGGCACTCCGCTGGCCGGCCAGTGCGGAAGCTGCAATTGCCGCGATGGCGTTGCGCGGGGCATGGCGGCAAGCGTGAACGTCGGGGTCAATGATAATCTTGAGCTTTTCGGTACTGACGGCTCCCCGAATGTCGGCAATCTGGTTGCCGTTCTCGGTAGCAAATTCAGGCGGGAGACCGGTTTTGCGGTCAATGAAGGGTTGATCAAGGAAGGTATCGAGCTGGCCGGGCAATGCCGCTGAGAGTCCTCTAGCACCGCGTGAACAATGCGCTTCGGGAACACCGACAGAGGCGGCGCAAGCCGCCTTTTTAACGGACGGCGTCCAAGGCTCGCAGCTTGCCAAAGGCCTCATCGGCCCGTATGGCCGACGCTGGCTGCGTCCGTTAATTTTCTTATAAATCAAGGATTTAATGGTGGGTGATGTAGGGCTCGAACCTACGACCCGCTGATTAAGAGTCAGCTGCTCTACCAACTGAGCTAATCACCCGACCGGCACCGTGTGGCGGTGTGAGGGGGCATATAAAGGGGAAGTTTTGGGTTGTCCAGCGCGGAAATGAAATTTCTTCGATTTTTGTAACGAAAAAATTTCAGTCGCGCTGGAAAAGCCTGGAAATCCGGGGTTTTACAGATTTTCCTTTTATTCACCCGCGCCTGAAAGCTCTGCCAATGGCGATGAGTATGCAGGCGCCAACAAAGCCGGCGATGAGATAACCGAGCCAGCCGGTCAAAACGATTCCGAATACTGAGAGAATGGCGTTGGCGACGATTGCGCCGACGATTCCAAGAAGGATGTTCATGAAAACACCCATATTGCTTTTCATGAATTGTTCGGCGAGCCACCCGGCGACACCACCGATGATGATAGCTGCGATCCAGCCAATGCCAGCAGATTCCATGATTTCCTCCCATGTTGCTGCATTATCAAAGGTGATGATTCCTGTGGTGAAAAGCAAGCAAACTCCTGAAAACCTCGCCTGATGCGGGTGGTTTTCCGCGCCGCAGGCGCTAAATAGCCTGAAGCGGCGTGAAGAGACGAAAGGCATGGATGTGCGGTTGATGTTCAGCGGATGGATGAATGGCGGGCGGGTGTTCGGCGTGCGGGCGGGTGCCGGCCGGCGAGGTGGCGGCATGGCTTCGATTCTGGCCGTTCTTTTGGCCGTCTTCGGCAGTCTCTGGGTAATGCCGGCCCTGGCGCAGGAAACCACGACACCGGCAACGCCGGGCGCCATCCAGGTCTCGATGGTCGAGCAGACGCGATCGGACCTCGAAAAATGGAAGGCGGATATCGCATTCATCTCGGGGCAGGTGGAGGCGGGTGGACGCGATGATGCGCAGCTCGTCGACCTCAAGGGACGGGCCGATAGCATCGCTGCCGATGCCGCAGCCGCCAACGCCAAACTTCGCGCTCGTCTGGATCAGATCAAGACCCGGCTGGACGCGCTGGGTGCGGCGCCCGGCGAAGGCCAGCCCCCGGAAGCGAGCATGGTGACGGAGGAGCGACACCGGCTAACGGCGGAGCGCGGCGAGGTGAATGCCATGGCCAGCGAGGTGGAGGCTACCGCTAACAATGCCGCGCAGATTTCCAACAATATCACCGCGGTTCGCCGGGCGCTTTTTGCCGCCACCCTGTTCAAGCGCACGGAAGTTTCCGCCCAGACTCTGGGTGACGCATCTTCCGCCTTTGTGGCCGAACTGACCAACCTCAACAATGCCTTCAGCAGCTGGGCGACCTATGTCTGGAACTACAAGCGGTTGCCGATGTTCGGGGCCGTCACGCTGTCGATCATGGCGGCGCTGCTGTTTCTGGTCGGTGGTTACCGCTTTTTCGGCAGCCGCATGGACCGGCGAGCTTTCACGGGCGAGCCTTCCTATTTGCGGCGGCTTTCAGTGGCTTTCTGGTCGACCATGGTGCAGTCGCTGTCGCTGTTCCTGTTTCTCGTCACCTCGGCCTTCTTCCTCGATAATTTCAACGTGCTGCGGTCCGACATTGCTCCAATCCTGTTTGGGGCCATGGCAGTCACGGGCTTTGTTTATTTCGTGTCGCGGCTGAGCTACGCGATCTTTGCGCCTACGCAACCGGAGTGGCGGCTGCTCAAAGTCTCCAACAAGGGCGCGCATACGCTGTCTTCAGCGGTGCTCCTGATGGCGCTCGTCAACGGTCTTGATTACCTGTTCGGCACGATCAGCGAGACGCTTTATTCGCCGCTGATCGTCACTGTCGCCAAGAGTTTTGTCGCGTCGATCATCATCGGTCTCATCCTGCTTACCGTCTCGTTCCTGCGTCCGGTGATCGGTGAGGGGCAGGATTCTGACACCGGCCATCAGCGCCTGCCGCGTTGGCTGGTCATTCTGCTGCGGGTGGGCGGTCTCGTTCTCATCGGCGCATGCCTGACAGGTTATGTCGGTCTTGCGCGCTTTCTCGCCACACAGATCGTCGCCACCGGCGCGGTGCTGGCGACGATGTATATCGGCATTCTCTCGGGCAAGGCGATTTCGCGGCAGGGAGCTTTTTCGGAATCTCTTGCCGGCCGTTATCTCGGACGACGTTTCGGCCTCGGCCCGGTTGCGCTTGACCAGGCCGGTCTTGCCGCCGGGCTCGGCATCTATGCCGTGGCGCTTGCTTTCGGCGTGCCGCTCATCCTGTTTTCCTGGGGCTTCCAGCCAGGTGATATCGAAAGCTGGGCCTATCGCCTGCTGACGGGCATCACCGTCGGCAATGCCTCCATTTCGCTGATCGGCCTCTTTGGCGGCGTCCTCGTCTTTGCCATCGGTTATATCATCACCCGCTGGTTCCAGAAGTGGCTGGACAATAACGTCATGGCGCGCGGCCAGGTGGATGCCGGGGTGCGCAACTCGGTGAAAACAGGTATCGGTTATCTCGGCATCGCGGTTGCCGCCATCTTCGGCGTCTCCTCGGCCGGGCTCAACCTCTCCAGCCTGGCGCTGGTTGCCTCGGCCCTTTCGGTCGGTATCGGTTTTGGCCTGCAGAACATCGTCTCCAACTTCGTTTCCGGCCTCATCCTTCTTGTGGAACGCCCCTTCAAGGTGGGCGACTGGGTGGTGACGGGAACCACTGAGGGTACGGTAAAGCGGCTTTCCGTGCGCGCGACCGAGATCGAGACGTTCCGCGGCCAGTCGATCATCGTGCCGAATTCGGAGTTCATCAATTCCTCCGTCGGCAACTGGACACACCGCAACCGCATCATGCGGGCGGAAATTCCGGTTTCGGTGGCGTATGATTCCGATCCGCAGCGGGTCATGGATATTCTCCTGGAACTGGTGCGGGCCCAGCCGCCGGTGCTGCGCAATCCCGAGCCGCATGTGGAATTCCTGCGCTTTGGCGATTTCTCGCTCGATTTCGAACTGCGTTTCCATCTTGCGGATCTATCGAACGGGCTTGCCGTGAAAAACGCGCTGCGCATCGCCATTCTCCACCGTTTCCGCGAAGAGGGTATCGCCATCCCGTTCCCGCAGCGCAACCTCAACATCCATGTGGAAGGCGATGCCAATCCGCAGATGCTGGCGGCACTGCTTTCGGAAGAGGGCGACAAGGCGGTGGTGGCCCATACGGGGGCAGCTGCCTCACCTGTCGCGGGAGCGACGGATACCAAGGAGAAAGCCAAGAGGGACGACGAGGTCGCTCCTGAAAAAGCGACCGCTGACAAGGTGTCTCGCCGCAGTCCGTGATTGCGGCGGCGTGTCCCGTCTGTGGTTGCAATTTCTTCCCTGTCGCAGCACCCTATAGCCATGTCGCAATCAGGCGGCTGAACGACCGGCAAGCGCTTCATATTCCTCCCATCCAAAGCTGGCGGAATAAGGCAAGGCCAGCGCTTTTCAGGGGTTCTGTAAATGAAGACACATGCACGGGCGGTGGTGATCGGTGGCGGCGTTGTCGGCGTCTCGACGCTATATCATCTTGCCAAGAAGGGCTGGAGCGACAGTGTGCTCATCGAGCGCAAGGAGCTGACCTCCGGTTCCACCTGGCACGCGGCCGGGCTTTTGCCGCTGTTCAACATGAGCTACTCGGTTGGCCAGATCCACAAATATTCCGTGAAGTTCTATGAGGAGCTTCAGGAAGAGACCGGCATGAATGTCGGTTTCTCCAAAGTGTCCAACATCCGTCTCGCCCGCACCAAGGATCGCTGGGACGAATATATGTATTATGCCGGCATTGCCGAAACGATCGGCGTGCGCGTCAACATGCTGACGCCGGAGCAGGTGAAGGAAATCTGGCCGCTCTGCGAAACGGACGGCCTGCTCGGCGCCATCCAGCATCCTGACGATGGTTATATCCAGCCCGCAGACCTGACGCAGGCGCTGGCCAAGGGCGCGCGTGACCGCGGGGCGACCATCTATCGCAACACGACAGTCACCGCCATCGAGCAGCTTGAAGACGGTCACTGGAAGGTGACGACGGACAAGGGCGAGATCATCGCCGAACACATCATCTCCTGCACGGGTTCGTTCGCGCGCAAGACCGGCGAGATGGTGGGCATCAACATTCCGGTCATTCCGGTCGAGCATCAGTACATCGTCACCGAGCCGCATCCGGCAATTCAGGAACGCCGCCGTCAGGGCCTGCCGGAAATGGGTGTTCTGCGCGAATCCGACTCGGCCTGGTACATGCGCGAAGAAGCGGGCGGCCTGATCCTCGGCCCTTATGAAGTCGGCGCGCCGGTCTGTTATGTCGACGGCCCTTCCGATGACAGCGAATATGAGCTGTTCCAGGAGGAGCTGGACCGCCTGATGCCGCATATCGAAACCGCCATGGTGCGCGTTCCGGCCTTTGGCGAAGTGGGCATCAAGAAGGTTTATAACGGCGCGATCGCCTATACACCTGACGGCAATCCGATTGTCGGTCCCGCGCCGGGCCTCAAGAATTTCTGGCTGAACGAAGGCCACTCCTTCGGCATCACCGCTGCCGGTGGTGCCGGCTGGCAGCTGGCCGAATGGATCGTCGATGGCGAGCCGACGCTCGACCTGATGGGTGTCGATCCGCGCCGCTTCGGCCCTTACGCAACGGAAGGCTACCTCATCGCCAAGAACGAGGAAGCCTATGCCAACGTCTTCACCATGCATTATCCGGATGAAGAGCGCTCTGCCGCCCGTCCGCTGAAGACGACGCCGGTTTATGACCGTCTGAAGAAGCTCGGCGGCGTGTTCGGGTCCGTCTACGGCTGGGAGCGTGCCAACTGGTACGCACCGGAAGGTTATGCGCTGCGTGAGGAAGACCTCGGCGTTGGCGCAGACGTCATCACCAGTCATAACCATGCGCCAGCCCTGGATGACGGCCGTATCGTCGAGAAGTGGTCGTTCCGCCGCTCGAACTACTTCGAGCATGTCGGCAACGAAGTGAAGAACGTGCATCAAAATGTCGGCGTGCTCGATATGTCGGCCTTCGCGAAGATGGAGGTGTCCGGTCCCGGCGCACGGGCCTGGCTCGACAGCATTCTCGCCAATGCGGTGCCGAAGAAGCGTGGCCGTATCGCGCTCACCCATCTCCTGACGCCGAATGGCGGCGTGAAGGCGGAATTCACGGTCTATGAATGGGCGCCGGGCCGCTTCTACATGGTTTCGGCCGGTGGTCTCGAAGCGCACGACCATGATGTGCTGTTCCGCCTGGCGCCAACCGATGGCTCGGTCGTGCTGCAGCCGATCACCCAGAAATACGGCGTGCTGGTTCTGGCCGGTCCGAAATCGCGTGATCTGCTTAAGAAGCTGACCCGCACCAGCCTTGAGAACAAGGACTTCCCCTGGCTCACCGGCAAGCAGATTTCCGTTGGCGTTGCGACGGCGCATGCGCTGCGCGTCAACTTCGTGGGTGAACTTGGCTGGGAGTTGCATCACCCAATCGAGATGCAGAACTACATCTTCGACCGGTTGATGGAAGCCGGTGCCGAATTTGGCATCAAGCCTTTCGGTATCCGCGCCATGGTGTCGATGTCGCTCGAAAAGTCCTATCGCAATATGGGCCGCGAGCTGTCGGTGGAATACAACGCCTATGAATCCGGTCTCGACCGCTTCCTGCGCCCGGAGAAGAACTTCATCGGCCGCGACGCGCTGGTGGCCTACAAGGAGGCGGGCCTGAAGTCGGTCTTCTCGACGCTGACTGTATCGGGCAATACGGATGTTGATGCGCGCGGTTCGGAGGCAATTTTCGATGAAAACGGCGCGCTTGCCGGTCGTGCGACAAGCGGTGGCTTCGGCTGGCGCATGGGCAAATCCATCGCGCTTGCCATGCTCAAGCCGGAATTCGCGGCAGTCGGCACCAAGCTCAAGATCCGCATTCTCGGCACGTCCTATGATGCCGAAGTGGTGGAAGAGAGCCCCTTCGACACCGACAACGCGCTTCTGCGCGTATAAGATCAAATCCCCTCCCAAAGTCGGAATACGGCCCCTCGCGGGCCGTATTTCCGTTTAGGTAAGCATGTGCTCAACTGATGCTTTAGGAATAATGCTATTAATCATTCCGCAAAATGGGCCTGTTATCTTCCGCTGGCATTCGATGGGGGTCGGGACAGAATGAATTTCCTGGGCATAACGGGCATGCAATATTCAGGCGTGCCTTTCACCAATAACCGGATTTTGCTGGCGGAAGACAGCAACGTGTTCACACAGATGGTGAGCATGCGGCTTAATGAAATGCTGGGCGTTTCCGTGGAGGTTTGCCGCTCATTTGAAGAGTTGCAGGCCTGTTACGAACATTCGTCCGAGCCGGTGACACTTGCCATTTCCAACATCAACCTGCCGGGGGCGGAAAAGGGCGAGGCGCTGGAATATCTGATCGATCTTTCGATCCCGACCATCGTTTTTACCAGTACCTTTCATGAAGCGACCCGCGAAACGCTGATCGCCAAGGATGTTGTCGATTACATCCTCAAGGACAATATTTTCGCCGTGGACATGCTGACGGAATCGGTCTGTCGCTTTCTCACCAATCACCGCCATCATGTGCTGATCGTCGACGACAGCCCGACGGCGCGGGCGCTGCTTTCGAGCCGTCTCAAGCGCTATAATTTCCGCGTCAGCCTTGCCGACAGCGGTGCGAAGGCGCTCGAAATCCTCAAAGCCAATCCCGATATCGGTCTTGTCGTAACCGACTACAACATGCCTGACATTGACGGTTTTGAACTGACGCGGCGCATCCGCACCGTGCGCGGTTCGCATGAGTTGCGCATCATCGGCGTATCTTCCTCCACCAACCGGCTGCTTTCGGCGCGGTTCCTGAAGGCGGGCGGCAATGATTTCATGCTGCGGCCTTTCATCGACGAGGAATTTTACTGCCGCGTCAACCAGAACCTCGATACGCTGGTGCAGATTCAGCTGGCAAAGGCGGGAGTGCGGCCGGCCGCCTGAGCGGGGCTCTTTTCGTCAAAGCTGGGATTCCAACGGCAGGAAACGCATGATGCCGGCAATAATCCGGCGGCTGATGGCGGCGTCGGGCTCGCGACGATAAATCCTCGACTGCCCCTGTTCCTCCGTTACCCAGACGAGGTGTTTGCCCTTGTCGATTTCCAGCTCGAAACTCATCGTCCGGCGAATTTCGTCGGCGAATATCTCGTCCATACATGCAACCAGTGCTGCAGAGCTAAACACCACGCCCATTTCCGTGTTGAGCGATGCGGACCGTGGATCAAAATTGAGTGAGCCGATGTAGCCCCTGTTGCCATCTCGCGTGAATGCCTTGGTGTGCAAACTTGCCTGACCCGAGCCGCGCAGGGTGAAACTCGGCTGATCCGCCTGCGCGCGCAGCTCATGCAGCCGCACGCCGCTGGCGAGAAGCGGTTTTCGATAGCGGGCATAACCGGCGTGAACGGCGGCCACATCCGTTGCGGCCAGCGAATTCGTAAGGATAGCGACGGAGACGCCGCTTTCGGCAAGTTGTGAAAATATCCCCAATCCCTGTTTGCCGGGAATGAAATAGGGGGAGGTGATATGCAGGCTGTCGCGTGCCTCCTGCATCAGCGGCAGCAGGCTTTCCATCAGGAAGTTGTGACCCTTGCGGCGTTTGCCTGCCGCCTTTTCCGGTGGATCGGCCAGAACATCTGCCGCCTCGACCCAGTGCAGGCGGTCCGACATCAGGAAATGGTTGCGGTCATACTGGCTTTCGACGCGCTCCAGATAGGGTTTGGCCGCCTCGCTTTTCGGCAGCGCATCCAGTTCGCGCCGCAACTTGGCAAGTTTATTGGGCCTGCGCGCCAGCAGCGAGCGTACCGGCACGGAAACGGCGCTGTTCCAGTAATCATCGAAGATTTCGGTGGCGTCGGCGACGATCCCGCCAAAACCGAGAACGTCGAAATCGTGGAAATTCGCCCGCTCGGCGGCATCGAAATAGGCGTCGCCTATATTACGTCCGCCGACGATCACGGCGCGGCCATCGGCAATCCATGCCTTGTTGTGCATACGCCGGTTGACGCTTCGGAAGCGCAACACCAGTTCGAGACTGCGATGCAGGATATTTTCCCGCGCCCGGGTGGGATTGAACAGGCGAAGTTCGATGTTGGGGTGGCTGTCGATGGCGTGGAAGATGCGGTCTGACATGGAGACGCCGAGATCATCGAGCAGCAGCCGCACGCGCACGCCACGATCCGCGGCGGCAATGACCTCGCGCATCATCAGCCGCCCGGTCAGGTCGGCATTCCACATGTAATACATGAGATCAAGACTGCGTCCCGCCGCCCGTGCCGCTGCCACGCGTACCGCAAAGGCATCGAGGTTGGAATGCAGCAGGCAGAGTGCGTTTTTCTCGTTCCAGCCGTTCCTGATCGATTGCCAGTGACGGTCCAGCGCCGTTTCGTCTTCGGCAACGGGGAGGGCGGTGGAGGGGCGTTTGGGAATGGCCTTTTCCCGCTGTTTGCCGATGACGACGAACAGGCTTGGCGCGATGAGCACGAGAAGAATGACGATGAAGACCGTAAATGCAGTCACTTGTTTTGATCGCTCCCGGCCCGAAGATTATCAG
>JAEXMK010000090.1 GCA_023444445.1 Pseudomonadota bacterium
TCATGAAGCCATGATCGATGCCAACGACGTCATCGAGAACCTTCACGACCGGCACCAGGCAGTTGGTGGTGCAGGAGGCGTTGGAAATGACCAGGTGATCCTTGGTCAGCTGGTCGTCATTGACGCCGAAGACGACGGTGAGGTCAGCGCCGTCAGCAGGTGCCGAGACGATGACGCGCTTGGCGCCTGCCGTCAGGTGGGCAGCGGCCTTGTCGCGGGCGGTGAAGATACCGGTGCACTCAAGCGCGATGTCGACGCCGAGTTCCTTGTGCGGCAGCGTTGCCGGATCGCGAACGGCCGTGACCTTGATCGGCTTGCCGCCGCCAACGATGATCGTGTCGCCTTCGACCTTTACCTCTGCAGGGAACTTGCCGTGGATCGAATCGTAGCGCAGCAGGTGGGCGTTGGTTTCAACCGGGCCGAGATCGTTGATGGCCACAACTTCGATATCGGTGCGGCCGGATTCGACGATGGCGCGCAGAACATTGCGGCCGATGCGGCCGAAGCCGTTAATGGCAACTTTAACAGTCATTTACAGTCTCCCGAACAAAAATGGGCGTGGTCTTTGCTGAGTGGTAAGGGCTTTTGAAGCCCTTACGCAAGTTTTGCCTCGACTGCGGCGACAACGGCTTCCGCCGTGATGCCGAAGTGCTTGAAGAGATCCTTTGCCGGGGCCGACGCGCCGAAGGAATGCATGCCGACGAAGGCACCATCGTTACCGATGAAATAATCCCAGCCCTGGCGAATGGCGGCTTCGACCGCGATCTTGACCGGAGCCTTGCCGATGATGGCGTTGCGATAGGTCTCCGGCTGTTCCTTGAAGAGTTCGAAGCAGGGAACGGAAACGACGCGGGCCGATACGCCCTTGTCCTTCAGCGTTGCGGCGGCTTTCAGAGCCACTTCGACTTCCGAACCGGACGCGAATATCGAAACCTTGGCGTCGCTGGCGGATACGAGTTCGTAGGCACCGTAAGCAGAGAGGTTCTTCTCTTCATATTCCTTGCGCGAAGGAGCGAGGTTCTGGCGGGTGAGGGCCAGGGCAGACGGACGATGCTTCTGTTCCAGCGCCAGCTGCCAGCATTCCGCCGTCTCGGTTTCATCCGCCGGGCGGAAGACCAGCAGGTTCGGAATGGCGCGCAACGCAGCGATCTGTTCGACCGGCTGGTGGGTCGGGCCGTCTTCGCCAACGCCGATGGAGTCATGCGTCAGAACGTGGACGACGCGGATGCCCATGAGGGCAGCCAGACGGATCGATGGACGGCAGTAGTCCGAGAAGATCAGGAAGCCACCGGCATAGGGAATGAGACCGCCATGCAGTGCGATACCATTCATGGCTGCTGCCATGCCGTGTTCGCGAATGCCGTAGTGCAGGTAACGGCCGGAGAAATCCGTCGGGGTGATGGACTTCATCTGGCTGGTCTTGGTGTTGTTGGACGGCGTCAGGTCGGCAGAGCCGCCGATCATTTCCGGCAGAACGCCGTTGATGACTTCAAGCGAGTCTTCCGAGGCCTTGCGGGTCGCAACGGTCGGGTTGTTTTCGATGATCTTCTTCTTGAAGGCGTCGATGGAGCTGTCGAAGTTGCCGGGCAGGTCGCCGGCGAAACGGCGCTTGAACTCGGCCTTTTTGCCGGCTTCGGTGGCTTCGAGACGGGCTTCCCAGTCCTGGCGGGTCTTGGTGGAGCGCAGGCCGGCCAGACGCCATGCGTCGAGCACGTCTTCCGGGATGACGAAGGCTTCGGCTTCCCAGTTCAGGCTCTTGCGGGCGGCGGCGATTTCTTCCGCGCCGAGCGGGTTGCCGTGCACCTTGTGGGTGCCCTGCTTGTTCGGCGCGCCGAAACCGATGACGGTCTTGCAGGCGATGAAGGTCGGGCGGTCGGACTTGTGTGCGGCCTCGATTGCGGCGGCAATCGCATCCGGGTCATGGCCATCGACGCGAATGGTGTTCCAGTGAACGGCCTGGAAGCGGGCGATCTGGTCGGTGCTGTCGGAAAGACCAACTTCACCGTCGATGGTGATGTTGTTGTCATCCCAGAACAGAACGAGCTTGTTGAGCTTCAGATGGCCGGCAAGTGCGATGGCTTCGTGGCTGATGCCTTCCATGAGGCAGCCGTCGCCGCACAGCACATAGGTAAAGTGGCTCTGCAGATCGGAACCAAACTCTTCTTCCAGCTTGCGTTCGGCGATCGCCATGCCGACGGCGTTGGCGATGCCCTGACCGAGCGGACCGGTGGTGGTTTCAATGCCGGTGGCATGACCATATTCGGGATGGCCGGCGGTCTTGGAGCCGAACTGACGGAAACGCTTGATCTCGTCGATCGTCATGTCCTCGTAGCCCGTCAAATACAGCAGCGAGTAAAGCAGCATCGAACCGTGACCTGCCGACAGCACGAAGCGGTCGCGGTCCGCCCAGAGCGGCGCCTTGGGGTCGAATTTCAGGTAACGGGTGAAGAGAACGGTGGCGACATCGGCGGCGCCCATCGGCAGTCCGGGATGGCCGGAATTGGCCTTCTCCACTGCATCCATGGCAAGAAAGCGGATCGCATTGGCCATCCGGTTGTGTTTGTCGCGAGAAATCATGGCTTTTCCGTCTGTTCCGGGTGAAAGGAGATAGTTTTACGCAACTATCCAAAAAGCGGGTTGATCCATAGCAGGTGAGGCAGGCAAGTCAATAAATCCACGGGCAATTGCGGTTCGCCGAGGGATAAAAATCGTTTAGAAAATCGGCTGTCCAGATAAAATTCGTGCGACAGAGGCCGGTGCTTCTTCGTTCATCCACAGAGCAAAACGCCTCAATGCACTGGTTTGATTGACGGGATGGTAAATCGGGTAATAACCTCGTGATTGTTGGAAAGGCCTGAAACCGGACGATTCGGCCGGTGGCGTGCGAGTTGGAAAAAACGATGTCGGCTGACAAGACCGTACAATCTGCGCTGACGGAGCTGAATGCTGCCTTCAGAAATCTCGAAAATGCCATCGATATGCGTATCGAACGGCAAAGGGAGACGGGCGAGATCGATAGCGAGGTCAAGCGGGTCCATGTCGACCGCGCCAGGCTCGCACACGAGCTTGATCAGGCCGAGTTTCGCGCCAACCGTCTTGAAGAAGTCAATCGCGAGGTTTCCCGCCGGCTGGTAACGGCCATGGAGACGATCCGCGCGGTGCTGGATCGATAGGAGCGGTTTCATGGCGCAAGTCACTGTTATGATCGACGGTAAGGCCTATCGCATGGCATGCGAGGCGGGGCAGGAAGACCACCTGACCGATCTTGCCACCCGTTTCGATCGTTATGTCGGGCACCTCAAGAGCCAGTTCGGTGAAATCGGCGATCTGAGACTGACCGTCATGGCCGGCATCATGGTGATGGACGAGCTTTCCGAACTCAACCGCAAGATCGAGCGGATGGAGGGCGAGGTTGCGTCCCTTTCCCGCAACCGCGACGGCATGGCCGAACACAAGGCGAAATCAGATGAAATGGTGGCTGTCGCCATCAGCGATCTGGCCGACAGGCTGAACGGCATTACCGAAAAACTGCTAGCGCGCCCCAAACCTGCGACTCATTGATCGGGCGAACTTTCTGCGCCGGTAAAATTCGCTATCCGCCCTCTGGCGGTTTCCTCCAATCCGTCCTATATCTTTTATGCGTTCTGCGCTTCCCGACAGGAACCACAATCCCTGGGGCCATACTCGATCCAAAGGGAGCTGTCCCTGGCCAGTCCCGTGGGGCTGGACACACGGTGCCCACCTACTTTTGTAGGCACCCAGGA
>JAEXMK010000115.1 GCA_023444445.1 Pseudomonadota bacterium
GCCCCACCCAGTGCGACCGGGTAGATCAGCCGGTGCAACCCGTTCCACCTCTGCCCCAGCCTGCGTATCGACCAGTTGTTGGAGGTCAGTGCCAATGGCAGGAGGCAGGCCAGGCAGACCATGCCGATGGTGATGTAGGGGCGCTTCGCGATGTCGGCACCGATCGAGCCGAAATCGAGCCCGCGGTCAAGGATCAGCCAGACACTGAAGTGCATAAGGACATAGTAGAAGGCGAGCAGGCCCAGCGCCCGCCTGTAGCGCAGCCAATTGAGGCCAAAGACGTCCCGCAGGGGTGTGATCGCAAGCGTGGCGATCAGAAAACGCAGAGCCCAAATGCCGAGCAGGTGTTCGAATGTCTTGACCGGATTGACCCCCAAGCCACCGGTTGCGCCGAGGTAGAAGTTCCAGGCGGCCGGTACCAAGCCGACGGCATAGAGCGCCCAGATGCTGGGCCCGTGCAGGCGGCGGGGCAGGGCGGGAATGCCGGCCATCAGTAGTTCGCCTTGAGGTCCATCCCCTCGTAGAGGCTGGCGACCTCCTCGCCATAGCCGTTGAACATCAGGGTCGGCCGGTTGGCGACCTTGAAGAAGCCGCCTTCGCCAATCCGCTGCTCCGTCGCCTGGCTCCAGCGCGGATGGTCGACCTCGGGATTCACGTTCGAGTAGAAGCCGTATTCGCGCGCGTTGGAGTTCTTCCACGTCGTCTCCGGCTGCTCCTCGACCAGCGAGATCCTGACGATCGACTTGATGCTCTTGAAGCCGTACTTCCATGGTACGACCAGCCGGATCGGAGCGCCATTCTGGTTGGGCAGCGTCTCTCCGTAGAGGCCGACGGCGAGTATGGTCAGCGGGTGGCGGGCCTCGTCGAGCCTCAGCCCCTCGATATATGGCCATTCGAGCGGCTGGAAGAGGCCAGTCTGTCCCGGCATCTCCTCCGGTCGCACGAGTGTCTCGAAGGAGACGTACTTGGCGCTGCCGAGCGGCTCCACCTGCTCAAGGAGCGCCGAAAGCGGGAAGCCGATCCAAGGGATCACCATAGACCAGCCTTCGACGCAGCGCAGGCGATAGATGCGCTCCTCGAGCTGCATCTTCATCAGCTCCTCGATCCCGAATTCCTTCGGCTTGCCGACCATGCCGTCAACCTTCACAGACCATGGCAGCGGCTTGAAGTGCTGGGACTTCTCCGACGGGTCGCCCTTGCCGGTCCCGAACTCATAGAAGTTGTTGTAGGTGGTGACGGCTTCCTTCGGAGTGAGCTTCTCGTCGGTCGAGAACTGACTGGGCGATGCCGCGAGCGGGGCCGCGATTGCCGAGCCGGCCCCCAGCATCGCGATACCGGCAGCGGCGGTACCGATGAACTTCCGGCGCGACATGTAGACCTCGCGGGGCGTGATCTCCGAGGCGCTGATGCGGGGCGTGCGATAGGCAGGCATGACGGTCTCCCTGGGAGCTATTTTCTTCTTATACGTAGCGCGCCGATGATTGGTTTCACAGCATCAGTCAACAGAACGAGAGGCACATTCGCGTGAGGCGTACCGCAGAGTACCGTTTTCCGCTCCCCTGATAGTGACACCATTCGGGTGTTGGAGTAGGAAAATGGCAAAGCTGCCGGGTGCCGCCCGTGCCAGATGCTCTCCAAGAACAAGACCGAGGAAGAAAACCCATGCCCGCCTACCGTTCCAGAACCACGACCCACGGCCGCAACATGGCTGGTGCGCGCGGCCTGTGGCGCGCGACCGGCATGAAGGACGGCGATTTCGGCAAGCCGATCATTGCGGTGGTCAATTCGTTCACGCAGTTCGTGCCGGGCCACGTTCACCTGAAGGATCTTGGTCAGCTCGTGGCGCGCGAAATCGAAGCCGCTGGTGGTGTCGCCAAGGAATTCAACACGATCGCGGTTGATGACGGTATCGCCATGGGTCACGATGGCATGCTCTATTCGCTGCCTTCACGCGAAATCATCGCGGATTCCGTTGAATACATGGTCAATGCCCATTGCGCCGACGCGATGGTCTGCATTTCCAACTGCGACAAGATCACCCCCGGCATGCTGAATGCCGCGATGCGCCTCAACATCCCGGCGGTCTTCGTATCCGGCGGCCCGATGGAAGCGGGCAAGGTCGTGCTTCACGGCAAAACGGTCGCGCTCGATCTGGTCGATGCCATGGTTGCTGCTGCCGACGACAAGGTTTCCGACGAAGACGTTCAGGTCATCGAGCGTTCCGCTTGCCCGACCTGCGGATCGTGCTCCGGTATGTTCACGGCCAACTCGATGAACTGTCTGACCGAGGCACTGGGCCTGTCTTTGCCCGGTAATGGCTCGACGCTCGCCACTCACTCGGATCGCAAGCGTCTGTTCGTTGAAGCCGGTCATCTGATTGTTGATCTGGCACGCCGTTATTACGAGCAGGACGACGAAACTGTTCTGCCACGCACCATCGCCTCGAAGGCCGCGTTCGAAAACGCCATGTCGCTCGATATCGCCATGGGCGGTTCCACGAACACGGTTCTGCATATTCTCGCGGCTGCTTACGAAGGCGGCGTCGATTTCGGCATGGAAGACATCGACCGCCTGTCGCGCAAGGTGCCTTGCCTCTCCAAGGTCGCGCCCGCCAAGCAGGACGTGCACATGGAAGACGTTCACCGTGCCGGTGGTATCATGCGTATTCTCGGCGAACTGGATCGCGGCGGTCTTATCAACCGCGATACCTACACCGTGCATGAAGCGACGCTTGGCGACGCCATCGATCGTTGGGATATTACCCGTACCAACAGCGAAACCGTGCGCCAGTTCTTCAAGGCGGCTCCGGGCGGCGTTCCGACGCAGGTTGCCTTCAGCCAGTCGTCGCGTTGGGATGATCTCGACACAGACAGCGAAAACGGCGTTATCCGCTCTGTCGAAAAGCCTTTCTCCAAGGACGGCGGTCTGGCCGTGCTTTA
Source organism: Pseudomonadota bacterium (assembly GCA_023444445.1). Lineage (GTDB taxonomy): Bacteria > Pseudomonadota > Alphaproteobacteria > Rhizobiales > Rhizobiaceae > Agrobacterium. Next base: position 2,940 of record JAEXMK010000115.1, read on the forward strand.
CGGCAACATCGCGCTTGATGGCTGCATCGTGAAGACGGCCGGTGTGGACGAGTCGATCCTGAAGTTCACCGGCCCGGCGGTTGTCTATGAAAGCCAGGATGCGGCCGTGAAGGGCATTCTCGGCAACGAGGTCAAGGCAGGTGACGTCGTTGTCATTCGCTATGAAGGACCAAAGGGCGGCCCGGGCATGCAGGAAATGCTCTATCCGACCAGCTACCTCAAGTCCAAGGGCCTCGGCAAAGCCTGCGCGCTCATCACTGACGGTCGCTTCTCGGGCGGTACCTCTGGTCTGTCCATTGGTCACGCTTCGCCAGAAGCCGGGCAGGGCGGTGCCATCGGTCTCGTGCGCCAGGGTGATACGATTGAAATCGATATCCCCAACCGTACGATCAACCTCAAGGTCGCGGATGCAGAACTCGCGTCGCGCCGCGCCGAGCAGGACCAGCTTGGCTGGAAGCCGGCCGCACCGCGCAAGCGTAACGTCACCACGGCGCTCAAGGCCTATGCTGCCTTTGCTGCCAGCGCTGACAAGGGTGCCGTTCGCATTCTGCCTGACGCCGAGTGATAGAGCGTTCGCTTGAAGCCAATACGAAAGCCGCCCTCAGGGGCGGCTTTTTTGTTGAGGACTGCAGCTTCAGAAAGCGATTCAAGTCTTTGGGGATGTGATTCCAAAAATCCATCTAAGCCTCTGAACATATTCAATAAGCATTCGAAACCAGAAGAATTCTACCGGTCACGTTGGAGTGATGTGCGCCGAACATGCCTTTTCCGAATTCAACCCGTTCCTATCTTGCCTTTATGAAAAGACGAACAGCGCTCGCCATTCTCGGCACCTTGCCCTTTGCTTCCATCGCCCGCGCCCAGACCGGCGGGGGAAATGATCGTTTCGAGCCTGCCTTGAGGAATGCGGATGCGCTTTCCAGCCTCAAGACTGTGATCGTCAGCGTTGATGGCAACGAGACCGCGAGCCGCGCCTATCACGGTGCGGCGCTCAACGGCTCCACCAACATCAAGTCCGCGTCGAAATCCATCGTCTCTGCTCTGGTTGGCATAGCGATCGACAAAAAGGTTCTTGATGGCGTGGAGCAGCCGATTGCAACGGTGTTGCGGAGCAGTTTTCCAACCAATCCCGATCCGAGGCTGGAAAGGGTTACCATTGGCAATCTGCTTTCCATGCAGTCCGGTCTGGAGCGCATGTCAGGGCCGAATTACGGTCGATGGGTGTCCAGCCGGGATTGGGTGCGGACGGCCCTGGGCTCCGGTTTCGCGGGCGAGCCGGGCGGTGGCATGCTTTACTCGACCGGTTCCACTCACCTGCTTTCGGCCATTCTCACCAAGGCGTCGGGCCGCTCGACATTGGCCTTGGCACGCGAGTGGTTTCGTCCATTGAAAGGTTTTTCGATCGGGGCGTGGGAGCGCGATCCGCAGGGTATCTATCTCGGTGGCAACCAGATGGCGATGACGGCGCGGTCACTGCTGGCCTTTGGCGAGCTTTATCGGCGCGGCGGCGTGACGCCGGATGGTGAGCGATTGCTGCCGCAGGCCTGGATCGACCAGTCATGGCAGCAACGGACCAATTCCGTGTTCAATGGCGACGGTTACGGTTACTGCTGGTTCATCAAGGAGATGGCGGGAGAGCAGGTCTATTACGCCTGGGGTTATGGCGGGCAGATGCTCTACATCGTGCCCGCCAAAAAGCTTTCGGTGGTGATGACGTCGCGTGAGGATGCCCCCTCCGCCAGAACCGGTTACCGCGACCAGTTGCACGGGCTGATGGGAGAGATCATCCGCGCAGCCTGACTTACAGGGGTCGGGAAATGCTTTCAAAGGCTTCGTTGAGTTTCTTCATCCGCTCGTGATAGGCGCCGGTTAGGCAGGTGGCATCCGCACCGCATTCCTGGCGTCTCTTCAGCCACTGGCTTTGTTCGTCGCGTAGTGTGTCGCGCGCGCCCATCGCCATAAGCTGCGTGAGAATGTCGAAGGTCGTTACCATCTTGACGTCGAGATCGTTGAGGACACGATTGTCGCAGATCGCCTTTTCGTCGGCCGCCAGATCCTGCTTTTCACAGTCGAAACTGGCGGCGTGGGCTGGTGCGGCGGTGATGATCGTTACCGCTGCGATGGAAAGGGCAAAGAAACCGGTTTTGAACGTCATGCTGTCTGTATCCCTGAACATTGTCAGGGTTTGAAAAGCCCGAAGGCCGCGGTTTGTTCCATCCGCCCATTCTTGAAAGCGCCAGCCATCATCTTGCCGTGCTTTCATTTATAGGCTGGCTGGTTATAACTTTATCATACTGATGAAGATGAGGAATCACATGCCGAGCATGTTGAAATGTCTGTCCAGCGGCCTTGTCGCTGCCCTTCTTTTCCTGCCAGGCGCGGCGGGTGCACAAGACAACAAGACTGTACCGACCAGTCACACGGAAATGCAGTTGTCCTTCGCGCCGCTTGTCAAGCGCACTGCCGGAGCCGTGGTCAACGTCTATGCCGAGCGTGCCGTGCAGCGCCGACTTTCGCCGTTCGCTGGCGATCCGTTCTTTGAGCAGTTCTTCGGTCAGCAATTGCCGAACCGCACGGAAAAACAATCATCGCTCGGTTCCGGCGTTATTCTTACGGCCGGTGGTCTTGTGGTGACGAACAACCACGTGATCGACGGCGCCGACGATATCAAGGTCGCCCTTGCCGATGGTCGGGAGTTTGCGTCCAAGGTTCTGCTGAAAGACGACCGGCTTGACCTTGCCGTGCTGCAGATCGACGCCAAGGAACAATTCCCAATGTTGCCGCTCGGCAATTCGGATGCGGTCGAAGTCGGCGATCTCGTGCTTGCCATCGGTAACCCGTTTGGTGTCGGCCAGACGGTGACCAGCGGTATCGTTTCGGCGCTGGCGCGCAATCAGGTGGTTCAGGGCGATTTCGGTTTCTTTATCCAGACCGATGCCTCCATCAATCCGGGCAACTCGGGTGGCGCGTTGATGAACATGAACGGTGAGCTGATCGGCATCAACACGGCGATCTTCTCCAAAGGTGGCGGTTCCAACGGTATCGGGTTTGCCATTCCGGCCAATCTGGTCCGGGTGTTCATTGCCGCTGCGGAAAAGGGCGATGCCAGCTTCCAACGTCCCTATATCGGCGCGACCTTCGATCCCGTCACATCCGATGTCGCAGAGGCGCTTGGCCTTGATCGTGCCAGAGGCGCGCTGGTTGTCAGCGTCGTGAAGGGCGGTCCTGCCGAGAAGGCTGGCGTCGAGCCGGGACAGGTCATCACGGCCGTCAACGGTATTGAGGTCGAGCATCCAGACGCGCTGGGCTACCGCCTGACGACGGCGGGTATCGGCAAATCTGCCGAGTTGACCGTCATGGACAAGGGGCAGGCCCGAAAGGTTACCATTGCGCTTGATTCCGCGCCTGAAACGGCACCGCGCGACGAGCGCCTGATTGAAGGTCGCAATCCCTTTGCCGGCGCCACTGTCGCAAACCTTTCGCCGAAACTGGCGGATGAGCTGCGCATGCCCTCGCAGGTGAATGGTGTTGTCATTGTCGACGTCAAGCGTGGCTCACCGGCTTACCGCGTCGGTTTCCAGCCGAAGGACATTCTTCTGTCGCTGAACGGTGAGGATGTCTCTTCGACAGCAGCAGTCGAGAAGGTGCTGGATGATAATCCCGGTTTCTGGCGGGTGGAAATCATGCGCGACGGTCAGCGCATCCGGCAGTTCCTTCGATGAGCGATGACCTCTTCGCGCCGCAGGTTCCGGCAGAGGTTGCCAACAGGCGACCTCTTGCCGACCGCCTGCGTCCGAAGATCTTGGCTGAAGTCACCGGCCAGTCACATCTGACGGGCGAAGAGGGCGCATTGCGCCGCATGATTGACAGCGGGTCGCTTGGCTCGATGATCTTCTGGGGTCCGCCGGGAACGGGAAAAACAACCGTCGCCCGGCTGCTCTCCGGTGAAGCGGGCCTCGCTTTCGAACAGATATCGGCAATCTTCTCCGGTGTCGCAGACCTCAAGAAAGTCTTTGAATCGGCCCGTACGCGGCGCATGAACGGCCGTCAGACTCTGCTGTTCGTTGACGAGATCCATCGTTTCAACCGTGCGCAGCAGGATAGCTTTCTTCCGGTCATGGAGGATGGCACCATCATTCTCGTGGGCGCCACCACCGAGAACCCATCCTTCGAACTCAACGCGGCTCTCTTGTCGCGGGCGCGGGTGCTGACCTTCCACTCGCACGATGAGGACAGCCTTGCCGAGTTGTTGAAGCGCGCGGAGCAGGCTGAGGCAAGGCCCTTGCCACTGAGCGACGATGCGCGCGCCAGTCTCATCCGCATGGCGGATGGCGATGGCCGTGCGGTGTTGACGCTGGCTGAGGAAGTCTGGCGTGCCGCCCGCAAGGATGAAGTTTTCGACACCGAAGGACTGACGCGTATCGTACAGCGCCGTGCTCCGGTTTACGACAAGAGCCAGGATGGCCATTACAATCTGATCTCGGCGCTGCATAAGTCCGTGCGTGGCTCGGACCCCGATGCCTCGCTTTATTATCTCTGCCGTATGTTCGATGCCGGGGAGGACCCGCTTTACATCGGCCGCCGGCTGGTGCGGATGGCGGTTGAGGATATCGGTCTTGCCGATCCGCAGGCGCTGGTGATCTGCAATGCGGCCAAGGATGCCTACGATTATCTCGGGTCTCCTGAAGGCGAACTGGCGCTGGCGCAGGCCTGCATTTATCTGGCGACCGCACCGAAGTCGAATGCTGTCTACACAGCCTTCAAATCGGCAATGCGGGCAGCCAAGGAGAATGGATCGCTGGTGCCGCCCAAGCATATTCTGAATGCGCCGACCAAGCTGATGAAGGGTGAAGGCTACGGAGACGGCTATCGTTACGATCACGATGAGCCCGATGCATTCTCCGGCCAGGATTACTTTCCCGAAAAGATGGGGCGGACCACCTTTTATGATCCGCCGGACCGGGGTTTCGAACGTGACATTCGCAAGCGTCTGGACTGGTGGGCGAAGCTGCGGCGAGAAAGAGGACAGCGTTAAGCGCCGTTCCTCATAAAATGAATCACCTGCTTTGCAGAATGATTCCGTAAATGACCGTATCTTACTGTTTTCAGATTCTTTTTCGGATGCGTCGTTTGTTCCTCAGGCGTCAGGCGGGCCGTCAGGACGCCTTGCGCTGCGGCATGGCTGCCGCCTGGGCCGGCAACATCTTCACGGAAGATTCCGCCAGGCCGCTGTGTCCCTCGGCATCGATCACCAGGTGCCAATGCATCGTTTCAGGTATGGTGATGCGGATTGGCGATTTCTTGGCGACACCACCGAGATATTTGAAATCCAGCAGTTCGGTGAAACGCTGAAAATTCGCACCCGTCATCAGGCGCACATTGTTGATGGCCGTCAACGAAATTTCGATGATCGTACCAGCGCGCAATTCTCTCAGATCGTAGTGGGTGAAACGGAAATTCGGCTTCGCCATAGCTCGCCTCTCAATGCTGCAAATTCAAGAACAGAATAAAAGCTTCAACGTTAATGCTGTCTTTAAAAATGGAACGAAACCGTTCTGGTTCCAGAATTTCTGTACAGCTTCCGGACGTTTAGTTGCGTGTCGGACCATCAATCCGTGTATTTGGAATACAATACTAAGGTCTAATAACTGTATTTAATAATAATAAATTTTTTGACTTTAGAGTTGGCTGGCTAAATTGCAACTATAGGCGGTCGAACTTATGAAGAACACCAAGATATCTATGCGCCTTTATGCGCTTGTCGCGTTGTTTCTGGTGATATTGGCGACTGCTCTTACGTTCAGCCTGTTGGAAAGTTACCGGGGAATGGAGCGGGAACGTAAAGCAGGGTTGGAATCGATGAACCACACGGCCATCGCTATTCTTGACCAATATTATCGCATGGAGCAAAGCGGAAGTCTTTCTCGGGAGGCAGCGCAGCAGCAGGCCAAGGCCACGATTGCAGCGATGCGATATGGAAATGGCAGCGGCTATTTCTGGATCAACGACATGCATCCGAAAATGGTGATGCATCCCATCAAACCGGAAATGAACGGAACCGATCTTTCCGGAAACAAGGACCCGAACGGCAAGGCGCTGTTCGTTGAGTTCGTCAACACGGTCAAGGCCAGCGGGCAGGGCTTCGTCGACTATTACTGGCCGAAGCCCGGCGCGCCTGAGCCCGTCGAGAAATTCTCGCACGTTGCCGGTTTCGCTCCCTGGGGCTGGATTGTCGGTACCGGTGTCTATGTTGACGACCTGAAGGCGGTTTTCTGGAGGGACGCTTATCTCAACGCGGCCATCTGCCTTGTCGGAGGTCTTCTGGTCATTGCTGCTGCAACTGCGACGATCCGCGGTGTCGTCAAGCCGATCGAGCGGATCAAGCACAGCATGAGCCGCATTGCCGATGGAGATGGTGAGGCAGATGTACCGTTTGCTGATCGCAGCAACGAGATCGGTGCCATGGCCAAGACGCTTCTTGTCCTGCGCAACTCCGTCAATGAGCGCAGCGCCCTGCAGCGGCGCGAGGCCGAACAGCAGCGCGCTTTGGAGGAGGCGCGCCGTGGCAACGAAATGACGTTGCGTTCGGCGTCGGAGCGTCAGGATCATGCGATGAGCCAGCTTGGCAACGCGCTTGAAAACCTCGCCAATGGCGATCTGACCGTGGAAATCTCCGATATCGGTGCGGACTATGAAAAGCTGCGCACCGATTTCAACCGGGCCGTCGGAGCGCTCCACCAGGTCATCGAGGCAATCAGCAGGACAAGCCACGTCGTCAACGACAGTGCTTCCGATATCAGCGAGGCGACAGGCAATCTTTCGCGTCGGACCGAGCAGCAGGCGGCTGCTCTTGAAGAAACGGCTGCTGCACTGGATGAGATCACGGCGACGGTACGCACCGCCTCCGAGCGCGCCAACGAAGCGCGGCAGATGGTTGGTGATACGAAAACCAGCGCTGGCCGTTCCGGTGAGATCGTTCGCGATGCGGTTGCAGCGATGGGGCGGATCGAAGATTCGTCGAAGCGGATCAGTCAGATCATTTCGGTGATCGACGAGATCGCCTTCCAGACCAACCTTCTCGCGCTTAACGCCGGCGTCGAGGCTGCACGCGCCGGAGAGGCCGGCCGTGGCTTTGCTGTCGTCGCGCAGGAGGTTCGCGAACTGGCGCAGCGGTCGGCCAATGCGGCCAAGGAGATCAAATCGCTGATCACCAGTTCGGCAGAAGAGGTGGGTAGCGGTGTCCGTCTTGTCCGCTCGACGGGCGATGCGCTGGACGAGATCGTTGGCCTCGTCAATCGTGTTGACGGCCACGTCAATTCCATTGCCACCGCCGCGCGCGAGCAGGCGACGGGTTTGCACGAGATCAACACCTCCGTGAACCATATGGACCAGATGACGCAGCAGAACGCAGCCATGGTGGAGGAAACGACCGCAGCCAGTCAGACGCTTGCCGAAGAAAGCCGACAGTTGCATGCGCTGTTGTCGCGTTTCGAACTTGGGCAGCAGGCGGGCCGCACGATTTCACGCGCGGCGTGACGCCTGTTGTTCAGAGGACCTCAAGAGGCGCTGTTTCGACAGCGCCTTTTTCATTTGGAACAACCGGTTAACGGATTTCGGCCGGGTTCTTAGCGCAGGATAAGACTTCGTTTACCTCGTTTTACTAAAATTTTACCTGAATTGCCGCTCTGCGCGTCGAGGCGAAGGTCGAAACCGATTTTCGACATGAACGATGCGCAGGTTCAAATTTTAGGGCGTTCCCGCGTGCGTTCAAACGAATGCACGGCGCTCTAGAAGCCGCTGAAGGTACAGGTTCGAGTATGGCGTATGCTTCCCTTCCGCGTCGTCTGGTGACGTTGCTGATGATTTCGACGGTGATGGTGTCGTGCTCTGCGGAGGGGCTTGTCCCGCCGGCAGAGGTCGATGGTACCACCCGCGTCAGCGCCATTGGATCACCACGGCAACCCGCCTACAGCGCGCCTCCCGGCGCGGTAAACCAGGCGGGGCAGATGGCCGATTATTCTGCCGTTTCGCAGCCGATGCCGGAACCCTACACATCCCACGATCCATTGCTGCAGGCGCCGCAGGGCAGCTATTCGACACTCGATAGCCAGCATCAGGCGCGCATGGCCGCGACAGGCCAGAATGTCTCAAGTCAGGCGATGGCACGCCAACCCGCTTCCAATCAGATCGCCGAAGGCGAGGGCGGTGTGAACATGGATTCCATGCTGGGCGTGGAACCGGTGCGCGGGCTTGCCGAAGAGCAGGATGCCGACATTGCCGAAGGCGTGTCATCTCAGCCGGTTGTCGATGGGATCGGCACGGGTAGCCCGATGCAGGTTTCTCCGGTACGTCAGTCACAGCCTGCTGCCCAATCACGCCTGATCCCGCCACCGCCGTCCGGCGGCTCCCGCCAGCCGGTCGAGGAGGTGGCGATGGTGATGCCAAACGATCCGGTACGCGGCGGTTCGTCACAAGGCAGCCGTCCCTCCATGCCTCCCGGCATGATGCCGTCTTCCGAGGTTGCCTGCCGGGCCGAACTTCGCCGTCTCGGCGTTGCCTTCCGGGATGTTGCGCGTATTGCCGATGGCCCGACCTGCGGGATTGACTATCCGATCGAGCTCAGCGGTCTTTCCAGCGGCGTTGCAATCCGTCCAGCGGTCAAACTCAATTGCCAGGTGACACTTGCCTTCGCAAAATGGGTGAAGTTCGAGCTCGTGCCATCGTCGCGCTTCCGCTATCTCTCCGGCGTTGAGCGGATTACCCCAATGGGCGGCTATTCCTGCCGCAAGATGAATTCTCGCTCCAGCAATCCCTGGTCTGAACATGCCCGTGGCAACGCCATCGATATCGGCACGATCACGTTGAAGAACGGCAAGGAGATCGATGTTCGCAAGAAGAACTTCTTCGCCTTCCGCGAGAAGGCGCTATTGAAGGCGGTTCGCACGGATAGCTGCAAATATTTCTCGACGGTTCTCGGGCCGGGCAGCGATCCGAACCACTGGAACCACTTCCATTTCGATCTGCGAACCCGCAAATCCGGCTATCGCCACTGCGATTAAGATCAGCAGACGATTACGGAAAAGAAAAACCGGCCCGAAGGCCGGTTAAAACGGGACAGCGACGCGGGGTGGGTGCTGTCCCGAATGCAGACTAAAAACAATACGAAAGAACTGCAGACTTCGAAGAAGGCGGCGACCGTTTCGAAGCCGTGTCACAAATGCGTAGCCGTCGTACCGGCAGGCCGATAATGTGGCTTGCCTCACCTCTCTCATACAGTATCACCATCACACGTTCGTGACAGACTGGGGAGCCTGTTCCATGCCGCCAATTTCCGAAATAGCGATGTTTGCCGCCGCACTCGCCGGTGCCGGTGTCATCGCGGGGCTGCTTGCCGGGCTGTTCGGCATTGGTGGCGGTGCAGTTCTCGTTCCGGTCTTCTACCATGTCTTCGGACTTCTGGAGGTTCCGGAAGCGGTGCGAATGCATCTGTCGCTTGGGACTTCGCTCGCCATCATCGTGCCGACCTCCATTCGCTCTTTCCTGACGCATCGGCAAAAGGGCGCTGTCGACATCGGTCTGCTCAAAGGCTGGATTGTCGCGGTGCCGCTCGGTACCATCCTCGCGTCGGTCGTTGCCGCTTATGCCTCAAGCATCGCCCTGCGGCTGATCTTCGCTTTCATCGCGCTGGCATTGGCATTTCGCATGATCTTCAATCGCGCGAGCTGGCATCTGGGCACCGATCTGCCTGCCAATCCGACCCGCTTTCTGGTCGGCACGGGTATCGGCCTGTTTTCCGGCCTGATGGGCGTCGGCGGCGGCGTGATGAACAACACCTTCATGACCCTTTACGGCCGCACCATCCATCACGCAGTTGCCACCTCATCCGGTGTCGGCGTGCTGATCTCGTTGCCGGGGCTTGCCGGTTATATCTGGGCGGGGTGGGGAGATGCCGGCCTGCCGCCATTCTCGACAGGCTTCATCAACTGGATTGCCGTCATCCTGCTGATCCCGATTACGCTGATCGTTGCGCCTTACGGCGCCCGGCTGGCACATGCGCTCAGCAAACAACAACTCGAACGCGCCTTCGGCCTGTTTCTGGTCTTTGTGTCCGCGCAGTTCTTTTACAGCGTTTACGGCTGATTTTCCGCGCTGACGGAATACAGTGTTTGGCGGTCGCGGGCTGGCGTTTGTGCGGGCAACAGCCTATATGGCGGGCATATCTCCTCGATTTTGCGGAAGTTTCGCTATGAATGCAATCGTTTCGATACGAAACCTCACCAAATCCTATGCAAACGGTTTCCAGGCGCTCAAGGGCGTCAGCCTCGATATCAAGGAGGGCGAGATTCTCGCGCTCCTCGGCCCCAATGGTGCCGGCAAGACGACACTGATTTCGATCGTCTGCGGTCTCGTCAATCCTGGCGAAGGCTCGGTCTTTGTCGGTGGTCATGATGTTGTGAAGGATTTCCGGCAGACGCGGGCGCTGATTGGCCTGGTGCCGCAGGAGCTGACCACTGACCAGTTCGAAACAGTCTGGAATACGGTCAGTTTCTCGCGCGGCCTGCACGGCCAGAAGAAGAATCCAGAGCTGATCGAGCGCATCCTGAAGTCGCTGTCGCTCTGGAGCAAGAAAGACAACATGCTGCGCGAACTTTCCGGCGGCATGAAGCGGCGCGTGCTGATCGCCAAGGCGCTGGCGCATGAGCCGAAGGTGCTGTTTCTCGATGAGCCGACCGCCGGCGTGGACGTGACCCTGCGTCGCGATATGTGGCAGGTGGTCGAGGATCTGCGCGCCAAGGGCGTGACGATCATTCTGACAACACACTATATCGAAGAGGCGGAAGAAATTGCCGACCGTGTCGGCGTCATCAATGGTGGCGAACTGCTGCTGGTCGAAGAAAAAACGGCCCTGATGCAGAAGCTTGGCCGCAAACAGCTTTTCCTCGAGCTTTCGCAGCCGCTTGAGGCCGTGCCGGAAAAACTCTCCGCCTTTGCTCTGTCGCTTTCCGAAGATCACTGCACCATGACCTATGAAATCGACGGCAATGGCGAGCAGGGCCGTATTGCCAATCTCCTGAGTGCACTGTCGGCGGAAGGTATTCACTTTAAGGATATATCGACGCGGCAAAGCTCGCTCGAGGATATCTTCGTTTCGCTCGTTGGGGGCCAGAAATGAACTTCGAAGCAATCAAGTCGATCTATTTCTTCGAGATGGCGCGGACACGACGCACGCTTTTGCAG
>JAEXMK010000063.1 GCA_023444445.1 Pseudomonadota bacterium
TACATCAACATGCGAACGGCATAGTTGGTCTGTTTGGTCAAACGCATGCTGGTCTCCTAACTCTCAATGTGGAGTTATATAGTCTCTTTTTCAGTTTAGAACAATTCCAGAAACTGAAAAAACTGGCTTCCATCCGAGATTTCTCAAACAGCCGTGTTGACCGCCCTCATGATTCATGAACAAACAAGTCAAGAATCGAATGTAATGGAGGCATTCTTAATGGCAAGCTTGAAATCCTACTTTTCCGCTGCCGTTTTTTCAGGGCTGACGATCCTTTCCTTCGCGCCTGCCGCCCGGGCAGAGGGCGAAGTTAACGTCTATTCCTATCGCCAACCTGAACTGATCCAGCCGCTGCTCGATGCCTTTACCAAGGAGACAGGGATCGAGACGAACGTCCTGTTTCTCGACAAGGGTCTGGTGGAACGTATTCAGGCAGAGGGTGTCAATTCACCGGCAGATGTGCTCCTGACGGTCGATATCGCCCGTCTCGTCGAGGCGAAAGAGGGCAAGGTCACCCAGCCGGTCCTCAATGATCCCGTTATCGAAAAGGACATTCCCGCCAATCTGCGTGATCCCGAGGGCGAATGGTTTGGCCTTACGACACGCGGACGCGTTGTCTATGCTTCGAAGGAACGCGTGACCCAGAAGGACATCACCTATGAGGAGCTTGCCGATCCGAAGTGGAAGGGCAAGATCTGCATTCGTGATGGCCAGCATTCCTATAATATCGCGCTGATTGCCTCGATGATCGCCCACCACGGCGTCGATTATACCCGTACGTGGCTGACTGGCCTGAAGAACAATCTCGCCCGCAAGCCTGATGGAACCGACCGCAGCCAGGCGAAATCGATTTTTTCCGGTGAATGTGATATCGCGCTCGGCAATACCTATTATGTCGGCCTGATGCTGACCAATGATCGCGAACCGGAGGAGCAGGAATGGGCGCGATCCGTGCGCGTGATTTTCCCCAATGCAGGTGATCGCGGCACGCATGTGAATATTTCCGGCATGGCGCTGACGAAATATGCGCCCAACAAGGACAATGCGCTGAAGCTGATGGAATTCCTGGCATCGCGGGAAGCGCAGGAAATCTACGCCAAGCAGGTCTTCGAATATCCGGTGCTGCCCGGCGCGGAGCCTTCCGACGTTGTGAAGGGTTTCGGCCCAATCAACCCAGACAAGCTGTCGCTGACGGACATAGCCGCCCACCGCAAGGAGGCTTCGGAGCTGGTGGATGAGGTGGGTTTCAACGACGGCCCGACGAACTGACCGTCACGCATGCTTCTCAGTCGCTCTTCCGAGCGCCCAGAAAAAAGCCCCGCTGCAACACATCGGGGCTTTTAATTTGTCTACCGTCTGGCCGGGATTATTTCATTGTCGGCATGACGAATTCGGCGCCCGACTTGATGCCGGACGGCCAGCGCGACGTGATCGTCTTGGTCTTCGTCCAGAACTTGATCGAATCCGTGCCGTGCTGGTTGAGATCACCGAAGCTCGAAGCCTTCCAGCCGCCGAAGGAGTGGTAGGCAAGCGGAACCGGGATCGGAACGTTGATGCCGATCATTCCGATATTGACGCGGCTTGCGAAATCGCGGGCCGCATCGCCGTCGCGGGTGAAGATGGCGACGCCGTTGCCATATTCATGCTTCATGGGCAGTTCCAGCGCGTCTTCGTAATTCTTGGCGCGAACGACGGACAGAACCGGCCCGAAGATTTCCGTCTTGTAGATGTCCATGTCAGGGGTGACGTGGTCAAACAGGCAACCGCCGACAAAATAGCCGTCTTCATAGCCTTGCAGCTTGAAATCGCGGCCATCGACCAGCAGCTTCGCACCCTGTTCGACACCGCTGTCGATCAGGCCCTTGACGCGCGTCTGTGCTTCCTTGGTGACGAGCGGACCCATATCGGCCTTGTCGTCTGTATAGGGGCCGATCTTCAGCGCTTCGATCTGTGGAATGAGCTTTTCAACGAGACGGTTCGCCGTCTCTTCGCCAACCGGAACCGCAACGGAAACGGCCATGCAGCGCTCGCCGGCCGAACCGTAACCGGCGCCCATCAGCGCGTTCACGGCCTGATCGAGGTCGGCATCCGGCATGATGATCATGTGGTTCTTCGCACCGCCGAAGCACTGGGCCCGCTTGCCGTTCATGGCGGCGGTGCCATAGACGTAACGGGCGATCGGCGTCGAGCCGACGAAGGAAACCGCGCCGATATCGGGATCGGTGAGGATGGCGTCGACGGCACCCTTGTCGCCATTGACGACGTTCAGGATGCCGGCCGGAAGACCGGCTTCGATCATCAGTTCAGCAAGGCGGATCGGCAGCGAAGGATCGCGCTCGGAAGGCTTGAGGATGAAGGCATTGCCGCAGGCGATCGCCGGCGCGAACATCCACATCGGGATCATGCCGGGGAAGTTGAACGGCGTGATGCCCGCGCCGATGCCGACCGGCTGGCGGATCGAATACATGTCGATGGCCGGACCTGCGCCCTCGGTAAATTCGCCCTTCTGCAGATGCGGGATGCCGCAGACGAATTCGCAGACTTCAAGACCGCGGATGATGTCGCCCTTGGAATCCTCGACGGTCTTGCCATGCTCGCTGGAAAGCAGCACTGCCAGCTCGTTGATGTCGCGGTTCAGAAGCTCGACAAATTTGAAGAAGACACGAGCACGGCGCTGCGGGTTGGTAGCGGCCCACTTCGGCTGTGCCGCCTTGGCGCTTTCGACGGCGGCACGCAGTTCGGCGTCGCTCGCAAGTGCCACGGTCGCCTGCACTTCGCCGGTCGCCGGGTTGTAGACATTCGATGTGCGGCCGCTGGTGCCCGGCACATGCTTGCCATTAATAAAATGACCGATTTCCTTCATGGGTGTTCCTCCAGAATATGATGGTGCAGCATTACCTTTCGATTTGCACAAATCAATCGCCTGAAATAAGCATCCATTGTGCAAAAATAGACATAAGGAGGGTGCTGTGAACTGGGATGATGTGCGGTTGTTTCTGAGCGTCGCGCGAAGTGGCCAGTTTCTTTCGGCGGCGAGAAAGCTCGGTGTGAATCACGCCACCCTCAGCCGCCGTATTTCCGCATTGGAAACGGCAATCGGCACACAGCTCTTCTTGAGAAGCACCAATGGCTGCGAGTTGACGGAAGAAGGCCAGCGCCTTCTTGCCGGGGCCGAACGCATGGAAACCGAAATGCTGAATGCCCAGGCAAATCTCGGTCGTGTCGACACGGCTGTGGCGGGAACGGTGCGCATCGGCGCACCCGATGGCCTCGGCGTATCCTTCCTTGCGCCAAGGCTTGGCAGACTGACGGCCCGTTATCCTGACCTGAAAATCCAGCTCGTACCGGTGCCGCGGTCCTTTTCCCTGTCGCAGCGCGAGGCCGATATCGCCATCACCATCGAGCGGCCGGAGCAGGGCAGGCTGATGTTTTCGAAACTCACCGACTATTCGTTGGGCCTTTATGCGTCGGCGCGTTATCTGGCCGACTATGGAACACCGGGTGATATTGAGGCGCTGAAGCGCCATCGGCGGATCGGATATGTGGAGGACCTGATTTTTTCACCCTCGCTCAACTATACCGGCGAGATCATGCGCGACTGGGACGCGGCCTTCGAGATATCGAGCGCCACCGGCCAGACGGAGGCGGTGCGGTCCGGAGCAGGGATCGGCATCCTGCATAATTACATCGCCGGCCAATATCCCGAACTTATGCGGATCATGCCGCATCTTGGTATCAGCCGCTCCTATTGGACGGCTTATCACGAATCTGCCCGCCAGCTCGTTCGTGTCCGCACGGTCGTCGATTTTCTCCAGGAACTGGTTGCGGAAGAGCGGCGAATCTTCATCTGAGAGTAGCCGCTCTTTTATTAGTACTATTAATTGCTGATGCCGGGTGGTTCCGGGCTTGACAAATGGCTGCCGGCTGGACGACCAATGCAGCTACTGGGAGAAATCGGAATCTGACATGTCGACTATGATAAGAAAGCTTTCGCCGACTGGCCTCGGCGTGGCCGTCATGCTGCTTGGAATGCTGCTTTTTGCATTGAACGACGCCATGGGAAAATGGCTTGTATCGACCTATAGCCAAGGTCAGGTCATCCTTATCAGAAGTGCGGCAGCGCTTGTCATTCTCGTTCCGATCGTCTGGAGGGCAGGCCTTTCCGGCCTCGTAAACATTGAGCGGCCCGGCC
This sequence comes from Pseudomonadota bacterium, assembly GCA_023444445.1. Classification (GTDB taxonomy): domain Bacteria; phylum Pseudomonadota; class Alphaproteobacteria; order Rhizobiales; family Rhizobiaceae; genus Agrobacterium. The sequence continues at coordinate 4,193 of JAEXMK010000063.1, forward strand.
TTCAGGTGGCGCGCGTGTTCTTCTCAACAGCTGAACTTTTCTGTTTCTATTTCGCAGTGGCGAGCCTGCCGCTGGCGGATGTGATGACCTACTGGCTGGCAGCGCCCATCTATGTGGCCGCCCTGGCGCCGTTTCTGCTCGGGGAAAAGGTTGGCTGGCGCCGCTGGACGGCCATTGCCATCGGATTTGTCGGTGTTCTCATCGCGCTCAAACCGAGTTCGGCAAGCCTTACATCTGCGGCGCTTTTTTCCATTCTCGGCAGTGCCGCCTTCGCCTTCATGATGTTGTCCGGCCGCCAGCTGCGCAATACGCCGGATACCGTGCTCGCCTTCTGGCAGATCATCGGTGCAGGGCTTGCGGGTATCGTTGCGGTATTTGTGACCCCCTCAGGCTGGATGCCGGTCCAGTCCAGCTTCGATCTGGCGTTTCTCAGCCTGCTTGGCGTGGTCGCCATGGCGGCGCATGTACTGGTCAACCGGGCCTTGAAGCTCGCCGACGCCGCCACCGTCGCACCGCTGCAATATACGCTGCTGCTCTGGGCGGTGGTCTTCGGCTGGCTGTTCTTCAACGATGTGCCGCAGACCAGTATCGTTGTCGGTGCAGGCTTGATTGTTCTTTCCGGACTTTATATTTTCTTCCGCGAAAATACACTCAAGCGACGTCGCGAAACCGCCGAAGGACTGGCTTCGGAGCAGGTCTGATCTTTCCAGTTCGCCGTGGTCACAATCACGGGACTTGACGAAGGCGTGATCTTCAGGAAGTAAGAAGGGGTCCTGCGATGATTTGTCTCGCAAGGGCAGAGGAAACAAAGGTGCCGGGCCCCTCTGGCGAGAGTTTTACGGCGCTCTCGTGATGTCGGTACCGCCTGCAAAATTGGCCGGCGGATTAAAAACTATGAAAAACCTGAATGTGCTTCGCGCGCGTGCTTTTCGCGTGCGGCCTGACGTCCTGCGTCGGTCCGTGAACCTCCTCGTTATCGCAGGAGACCGGACATGAGCGCCGCCCAGAAAACCACGCTTTCCTACTTCAAGTGGGCATTTATCGTCACCGTCGTGGGTCTGATCCTGGGCGGTTACCTCGGCTGGGAAATGACCGGCACGATCGGTGGCACAGCGACGATCTTCTTCATCTGCGCGGTGCTTGCCGTGCTGGAAATCTCGCTGTCCTTCGATAATGCCATCGTCAATGCCAACAAGCTCAAGGACATGACACCGGTCTGGCAGCATCGCTTCCTGACCTGGGGTATTCTCATTGCTGTTTTCGGCATGCGTATCGTCTTCCCGCTGCTCATTGTCGTCGTTGCCGCCAATGTCGGCCCCTGGACGGCACTCGTCATGGCGGCCACGCAGCCTGAGCGTTATGCGGAAATCATGCGTGACGCCCATCTGCCGATTGCGGCTTTCGGCGGCACCTTCCTGATGATGGTCGGTCTCAACTTCTTCTTCGATCATGAGAAGGATGTGCACTGGGTGCGTTGGATCGAGGAAAAGGCTGCGACCTATTCCTCCGTCAAGGGCATCGAGATCGCTTTTGTGCTTATTGTGATGCTGATCTTTTCCCGCATCATCGGCGCCAGCGACAATCCCGAACTCGGTCCGGTCGCGGCCAACACCTTCTTCCATTCGGCGATCTGGGGTCTTTTGACCTTCCTGCTGGTGGAAGTTGTCGGCGGCATTCTCGATCGCAGCCAGGAAATGCTGGAAGGCGCTGCGAAAGGCGGCTTCGGTGCTTTTCTTTATCTCGAAGTGCTGGATGCCAGCTTCTCCTTCGATGGTGTGATCGGTGCTTTCGCACTGACGCAGAACCTCTTCATCATCGCCATTGGCCTCGGCATCGGCGCCATGTATGTGCGCTCGATGACGATCATGCTGGTGGAGAAGGGAACCCTCGCTGAGTATCGCTATCTGGAACACGGCGCGTTCTACGCTATCCTCATCCTGTCGGTGATCATGTATGTGCAGACCATGTTCCATATACCGGAGGTCATCACCGGTCTTGGTGGCGCGACCCTGATCGGCATTTCGCTCTGGTCCTCGATCCGGCATAACCGGCAGCAAAGTGCCGATGCGGCTGACGCGGCGCGCGGTGCGGAAATCTGATCTCGGTTCATCCCTGCCTTCCGCCGTTGAGGCGGAAGGCATTTTTTGAGCATCATCTCTCCGAATGCCTGTTTTTGTTGCTGTTTACACTTTGAGGAAAATTTGGCCGTAAAGGCTGATATTTTCTCCAAGCGGCTGTTTTCCTTTTATTTTGTGCGCCGCAATAAAACTGGCACGCTTCCTGCATCTCATCTGGCAAGTCCAGAGGGGACGTGAAAGCCTGGAAAACGGGTCAATAAACGCC
>JAEXMK010000185.1 GCA_023444445.1 Pseudomonadota bacterium
GGCGCTTCCGGCCATCAGTGCAAGCACGAGGAAGACCAGGAAGATCACCACGGCGATAAAGAACAGGATACGGGCGATGCCAGACGCCGCCGCGGAAATGCCGGTGAAGCCGAATACGCCTGCGATCAAAGAAATAACGAAGAAAATAAGAGCCCATTTCAGCATGGCGCTTCCCCTTTTGCATAATTTGCCAAGCCCGCCGCCCCGCGACAGGCTCAGCAAAATGACGCGCAAAAGGGGAAAATGTTCCACGCGCCCGCAAAAATCGTTTTTTTAGAAGCCCGCCTCCTTAGCCGTGTCGGTGCGGTGGGCTTTCCAGATGGTGCGGATGAACGTCGCGATGAAAGTGAGGCTCATGAACAGCACGATCGTCGGGGCAGGGGCGCTATCGATCAGGAAACTCAGCCATATGCCCGCAAGCGATGAGGCGACTGCCACCCCGATGGCCACCAGCAGCATGGCGGAAAAACGCCGGGTCAGCAGGAAGGCGATTGCGCCCGGTGCGACGAGCATGGCGACCGAGAGAATGATGCCCACCGCCTTTAGCGCGCCGACGACGGTGAGCGATAGAACCATCAAGAGACCGTAGTGCAGCAAACGCACCGGCAGGCCGATGGCTCTTGCATGCTGCGCATCGAAGGCGTTGACCAGCAGGTCCTTGCGAAGGGCGCCGAGGAACAGCGTGGCGAACAGCGCAATCAGCCCGGTCTCCAGCATGTCCAAGGGCGCAATGCCCAGCATGTCGCCGAAGAGGATGTGGTCGAGATGCACATCGCTCTGCACCTTCACGTAAAGCACCAGCCCCAACCCGAACATGCCGGAAAAGACGATGCCGAGCACCGTATCTTCCTTGATACGGCTGTTTTCTTTGATGAAACCGGTGCCGAGGGCACAGATCATCCCGGCGATGAAGGCTCCGATGGAAAGCGGAATGCCAACGATATAGGCCACCACCACGCCGGGCAGCACGGCATGGGAAACGGCGTCCCCCATCAGCGACCAGCCCTTCAGCACCAGAAAACAGGAGAGCATCGCCATCGGCACCGCGATCATCAGCGTGATCAGGAAGGCATATTGCATGAAAGGCAGCTGAAACGGCAATATCGCCAGTTCGAGATATTCACTCATGGCGTTTCCTCCAGCGCCCTGCGGGCCTTGGCGCGCGAGGCGAGCAGGCCGTGTTTGGGTGCAAAGACGAAGGCGGCGAGGAAGATCGCCGTTTGCAGCACGACGATCACGCCACCCGTCGCTCCGTCGAGGAAATAGCTGAGATAAGCGCCGACGAAGCTGGTGGCCGCGCCGATAATGAAGCTCATCAGGATCAGCCGCTCGAAACGGTCGGTCAGCAGATAGGCGGTGGCACCCGGCGTCACCACCATGGCGACGACGAGGAAAGCGCCGACAGTCTGTAGGGCGGCAACCGTGGAGGCGGCCAGCAGGGTGAAGAAGATCGCCTTCAGCACTTCCGGTTTCAGCCCAACGGTGCGGGCGTGGTTCTCATCGAAGAACACCACCATGAAGTCGCGCCATTTTACCGCCAGCACGAGGAGGCTGATGCCGCCGATCAAAGCCAGCTGGATGGTGTCTTCGGTGGTGATTGCGAGAATATTGCCGAGCACGATGGTCTGGATGTTCACGGAGGTAGGCGAGAGCGAGACCATGAAAAGCCCGAGCCCGAAGAATGAGGTGAAGATCAGCCCGATGATCGCGTCTTCCTTGAGCCGCGTTTTCTGGTTCAGAAACAGCATGGTACCGGCCGCCAACCCGCCGGAGAGAAAAGCACCCAGCGAAAAGGGCAGGCCCAGCATATAGGCTCCGGCAACGCCGGGAACGATGGCGTGGGAAAGCGCATCGCCGATCAGCGACCAGCCCTTCAGCATCAGATAGGCGGAGAGAAAGCCGCAGACACCGCCCACCAGTGCGCTGACCCATATGGCGTTCAGCATGTATCCATAGGTGAAAGGCTCAAGGAGACTGTTTATCATCGACTTCTTCTTTCGGAGCCTTGGGATCGCGCTGGCCGTTCTTGCCATAGATCACGAAGGGCCGCTCGTCATCGGTAATGACCTTTACCCGGCGCGGATCGGCGTCGTCATGCAGGTCCGTCCCGCCAAGAACGAAGTGGCGCAGGCTACCGCCGAAGGCCTTTTGCAGGTTTTCCTCGTTGAAGGTGTCCGCCGTCTTGCCCGATGCCAGAACCGTGCCCTTGACGAAGACGGCGCGGTCACAGAACTCCGGTACGCTGCCAAGATTGTGGGTGGAGACCAGCATGACGCGGCCCTCGTCGCGCAGGGCCTTCAAAAGCGCGACGATCTGCTCTTCCGTGGTCACGTCGACACCAGTGAAAGGCTCATCCAGCAGGATCACCTGTCCTTCCTGCGCCAGTGCGCGGGCGAGAAACACCCGCTTCTTCTGCCCGCCCGAGAGTTCGCCGATCTGGCGCTTGCGATAATCGAGCATGTTGACGCGTTTCAGCGCCTCTTCCACCATCTGGTGGTCGCGTTTTGCGGGAATGCGCAGGAAATTCATGTGGCCATAACGGCCCATCATCACCACGTCTTCCACCAGCACCGGAAAGCTCCAGTCCACCTCTTCGGCCTGCGGCACGTAAGCGACGAGGTTTTTCTTCAGCGCCTCCTTTACCGGCAGGTCGAAGATCGAGACGGAACCGGCGGCCAAAGGCACGAAACCCATGACCGCCTTGAAAATCGTGGACTTGCCGGCGCCATTGACGCCTACAAGTGCAGTGATCGTTCCGCGAGGGATGGAAAAGCTGACATCTCTTAATGCGGTGTGGCCGTTTCGATAGGTCACTGTCGCATTTTGAACCGTCAGGCCGCCGCCTGATTTTTTACTCCCCATTCTCATGAAGACAGTCCCTTGGCGATGGTTTCGCTCGTCACGCGCAGCAGGTCCAGATAGGTCGGGACGGGACCATCAGCCTCGCTCAGCGAATCCACATAGAGAATGCCGCCATAGGCCGCGCCCGTTTCCTTGGCCACCTGCTGGGCGGGATCGGCGGAAACGGTGCTTTCGCTGAAGATGACGTTGATATTGTGCGCGCGCATGGCGTCGATCACGCCGCGCACCTGCTGCGGTGTGCCCTGGCTATCGGCATTGACCGGCCACAGGAACAGTTCCTTCAGGCCAAAATCGCGGGCGAGATAAGAAAATGCGCCTTCGCTCGTTACCAACCAGCGCTTGTTTTCTGGCAGAACGGAAAGCGTGTCGCGGATCGGCTGCACGGTGGCCTTGATCTTGTCCGAATAGGCTTTCGCGTTGGCCGCATAGACGTCGGCATGGGCAGGGTCGATCTCGGTCAGGCCCTTGCGAATATTTTCCACGTAGATCAACGCGTTATCGGGTGACATCCAGGCGTGTGGATTGGGCTTTCCCTGATACGCCCCGCCGCTGATCGCCATGGGCTCCACGCCGTCGCTCACCGTCACGCTGGGCACGCCCGAAAGGCTGGCCAGGAATTTTTCGAACCACAATTCCAGATTGAGACCGTTGCGCAGCACCAGATCGGCCTTGCGGGCCTTGAGAATATCGCGCGGCGTCGGCTGGTAGTTGTGAATTTCCGCGCCCGGCTTGGTGATGCTTTCCACCTCCGCTGCATCCCCCGCCACGTTACGCGCCATATCGGCGATGATGGTGAAGGTGGTGACGACCTTTGGTTTTTCCTGCGCGACCGCCATAGTCGGTAGGAAAAGCGAAAAAGCAAAAAGCGCATGGCGGATTTTATCGAGTTTCACGTCTGTCACCAGTTTTGTTGCGATTAACTCGCAATACCATCCGTTATAGAATCACACTTGTCAACGCTATTGCAAATCATTCGCAATTTAGTTGATTTCAGAAATGTCCGATATTGGTGCGCTTTTGCCCGCTCGGCGACGGCCGGGTTAAACTTTTTTCAATGAGAAAGCGGCACTATCGCAAGGCTCGGACAGCGTGGTCCGTAGCTTGTCCCGCGTGTGTTCCTCATCCATCGAGCCACGTTTCGGGGTGAGGGCGTAAGACGGGGTACTTGATGTCAGGATGTTGCGGGTGAAAGCTGTATTCGGACGAATGCGGTTTTCGCGCAAGCTCGTAATGATTGGAGGCGGGATCCTGCTTTTGGCGGGTGCGACCGGTTCTGCGGCCGTGTTCATCGGCAGCGATCGGCTGCTTGGCCCATCCTATGCCTCCACCAACGGGCTTTCCTGCGACGCGGTCCAGACGGTCAACATCCGCAAGAACGGCGCCCTGTGGGTGCGCAAATTCATCCGCACTGCAGGCGGCGACGGCCCAGAGCGGCTGAAGACTGCCCTTCGTGTTGCAAAAGCGGTTTACGACAAACAGAAGCCCGATCTGGTTCAGGTTTCCGTGCTGGACAGTAACGGCCCGCAGCTGCGCTCTGAAATGCGCGGTCGCGCCATTGCCGCGCAGGTGGTCTTCATTCCCGATCTGGCAAAGATTCCCGAAGGCGCGAATGCCCATCGTTATTCCGCCTTCTATTACGATGGCGCGGCCAATGGCAGCGGCCAGTTTTACGGCCTGCGCATCGATCTGCCGCTCGAGGATGCCGAAGCCATGGCGGCAAGCCTGAGCGATTTCGCCGATTGCGCCACCCCGGCCTCGGATACCGGCTTGGAAGAGCATGAGGGCAAGGCCGCGAAAGGTCATGGCAAAGACAAGGGCGAGGCCAGCGGCGAACATGGCGCTGCTCCGGCAGAGTCCGGCCACGGCGAAACCAGTCCGGAAGCCAATGGCGAAACCCCGTCTCCCGAAGCGCATGGTGAAACCGTCACCGACGAGCTTCTGACCTCGACACCGGAAGCCGAGGGTAGCAGCATCTTCAGCCTGTCCTATCTGAAGTCACTGATCTTCGGAAAAGGCACGACCACCGCGCAGGCGGCGGAAGAAAAACCGATGGACGGGGACGCGGCGGTGGCAGAGGAAGCTTCTGGCGAAAAGGCGAAGACGGGGCATTGAGAGGAATTTAGTTGTGGCGAAGTCTCTCCGCCCGTCATACCGGCCTTGAGCCGGTATCCAGCCAGCCCAAGTCCTTGGGCTGAAAAGGCTTTCTTCGCCGTGCAGACGCACGTCTGCTGGATTCCGACTCAAAGCCGGAATGACGGAAGTGATAGGTTCTCGCTCCAGTTTCCAAACCCGAGGGCAGCGGCACGAGCGCAAGGATAACGCCGCGGCATGCGCGGCGTCCTCAATCAACCTCTACGGCATAAGCTGCCCGGAAATTCGAATCGGGCAGCGCTCCTCGTGCCTCAATCCGCCTTGTTGCGGCGGGCCGGGAAGAGGATGACGTCGCGGATCGACGGGGCGTTGGTGAGCAGCATGATCAGGCGATCAACGCCGATGCCAAGGCCGCCGGCGGGTGGCATGCCCTGGTCGATGGCGTCGAGGAACTCGTCATCCAGCTGCTTGTCCTTTTCGCCGCGGGCATGCGCCTGTTCCAGCTGTTCCACCATGCGGCGGCGCTGTTCTTCCGGATCGTTGAGTTCCGAGAAGGCATTGCCCACTTCCCAGGCGTTGCAATAGCTTTCGAATCGCTCGACGAGGCGCGGTTCGCCCGGCACTTCCTTGGCGAAGGGCGAGATGTCCTTCGGAAAATGCGTGACGTGGCTCGGCTGGATCAGCGTGCCTTCCACCTTCTCTTCGAAGATGAAGGCAAGGCATTCGCCCCAGGTCCAGTCCTTCTCGACGGCGAAACCGGCGGCCTTTGCGGCAGCGCGGGCTTCTTCGTCGGTCTTGATGGCGAGGAAGTCGATACCGGTTGCTTCCTTCACCGCATCAGGCATCGGCACGCGCTTGAACGGGCCCTTGAAGGAAATCGTCTGGCCCTGGAATTCCACCTCGGTCGTGCCATGCAGCGAGATCGCCAGCGTCTCGAACAGCCGCTCCACGAGACCCATGATGTCCTCGTAGTCGGCATAGGCCCAGTAGCACTCCATCATGGTGAATTCAGGATTGTGCCTGGTGGACACGCCTTCATTGCGGAAGTTGCGGTTGATTTCGAAGACCTTGTCGGAAAGGCCTGACACCAGCGTACGCTTCAGGAACAGTTCCGGCGCGATACGCAGATACATGTCCATCTTCAGCGTGTTGTGGAAGGTCTTGAAGGGATCGGCCGTCGCGCCGCCATAGACGGTCTGCAGCATCGGCGTCTCGACTTCGAGGAAGCCTTCCGCCTCCATGAAGCGGCGGATGCCGGAGAGAATCTTCGAGCGCTGCAGGAAGCGCAGCTTGGATTCCTCATTGGAGAGGATGTCGAGGTGGCGCTTGCGGTAACGCAGCTCGATGTCGGAGACACCGTGCCACTTTTCGGGCATCGGCAGCAGCGACTTCGTCAGCATGGTGATCTCTTCGGCGTTGATCGTCAGCTCGCCGCGCTTGGTGCGGCGCACCTTGCCGGTCACACCGATGATATCGCCGATGTCGATCATCGGCAGCAGGTTGCGCGCCGCTTCCGGCGTCGTATCCTTGTGGGAGAAGATCTGCACCTTGCCCGAGGCGTCATGGATGTCCATGAACATGCCGGAATTGCGCGAGGAATAAACAC
>JAEXMK010000228.1 GCA_023444445.1 Pseudomonadota bacterium
GTCCGGGTGCGCGATAATAGCAAAGGTGCGGCGGCGGGAGACCGCCTCGGCAAGTGTTTCGGCCATCTGACAAATCCTGTGAATTGCGGGCTATCTAGCGTTTCAGGCCCGCATTTGCAATTGACCTCGCCGCGATCTGCGCAAACTAATGCCGCATGACCGTTCAAAATGACAATCGTCCTCCTCTTCGCCTCGTTCGCCTCGCCAATGGCGCCGGCCTCGAATTGCCGTCTTACGAAACCGGCGGTGCAGCCGGCATGGACCTGCGCGCAGCAGTGCCCGCCGATCAACCGCTGACCCTGAAGCCTGGCGAAAGGGCGCTGGTGCCGACGGGTTTCATCTTCGAAGTTCCGACCGGCTACGAGGCGCAAATACGCCCCCGCTCGGGCCTCGCCATCAAGAACGGCATCACCTGCCTCAATTCTCCCGGCACGGTGGACAGCGATTATCGCGGCGAAGTGAAGGTCATTCTGGCCAATCTGGGGCAGGATGATTTCACCATCGAGCGCGGCATGCGCATTGCGCAGATGGTGATCGCGCCGGTGACGCAGGTTGCCGTGAGTGAAGTGACGGAAACCTCCGAGACGACGCGCGGCACCGGTGGTTTCGGTTCGACCGGGGTCTGACCGGCAACCATCGTGATCGATTGTTTTTACCTGGCAATTTCGCTATTGATCTGGTGGATTTTCCGGGGAATATCATCATGACGCTGACGACCATTTTTGCCTATGCCACTGCCCTTTTTATCGCCGCGGCCATTCCCGGTCCTGGCATGACGGCGATCGTGGCGCGGGCTCTGGGGTCGGGCTTCCGCGAAACCTTCTTCATGGGCCTCGGGCTGATACTGGGCGACATGATCTACCTTACCGCCGTGATACTGGGGTTGGCCTTCGTGGCGCAGACCTTTCAGGAAGCCTTCATGGTGCTGAAATTTGCCGGTGCGGCCTATCTCCTCTACATCGCCTGGAAACTTTGGACCGCCGGCCTTTTGCCGCAGGACCTGAAGGCAAAAAAAAGCACCAGCATGCCGATGTCCTTCCTGTCGGGCCTGCTGATCACGCTCGGCAACCCGAAAACGATGCTGTTTTATGTGGCACTGGTGCCGACGCTGATCGACATCCGCATGATCGGCCCGTCAGAATATGCGACACTGCTCGCACTCACCTTCGTGGTGCTGATGGCCGTTCTTCTGCCTTACATCCTGCTCGCGGCGAAAGCGCGCAACCTTCTGAAACGGCCAAGCGCGCTGACAATTCTAAACCGCACCGCGGCGGGAATTCTGGCAGGAACGGCCACCATGATCGCGATCCGCAGCACCTAAAATAATTTGGTTCATTTGCTTGATTTACCGTGAAATTTTTCCGGTAATCACCCGATATTAGGAAGAACGTTCGCTGGCTTGACACAGCGATTGCTCCTATTCTTCCGCTCAAATCTCGCGGCCTCATATTCTGGGGCCTTCATACAGGGGAGCATCATGCCTGAAGCCAGAAAGCCCGGACGCGGACGCGTCTATTCCTCGATAACCGAAACAATCGGCGATACCCCGATCGTGCGGCTCGACAAGCTGGCGAAGGAAAAGGGCGTGAAGGCCAACCTGCTCGCCAAGCTGGAGTTCTTCAACCCAATCGCCTCAGTAAAAGACCGCATCGGCGTTGCCATGATCGAAGCGCTCGAGGCGCAGGGAAAGATTACCCCCGGCAAGACGACGCTGGTCGAACCGACATCAGGCAACACGGGCATTGCGCTTGCCTTTGCCGCCGCCGCCAAGGGATACAAGCTGATCCTCACAATGCCGGAAACCATGTCGGTTGAACGCCGGAAGATGCTGGCGCTGCTGGGCGCCGAACTGGTGCTGACCGAAGGCCCGAAGGGCATGAAGGGCGCCATCGCCAAGGCGCAGGAGCTGGCAGAGACCCTGCCCGACGCCATCATTCCCCAGCAGTTCGAAAATCCCGCCAATCCGGATATTCACCGCAGAACAACGGCGGAAGAAATCTGGAACGACACCGACGGTACGGTCGATATCCTCGTTTCCGGCATCGGCACGGGCGGCACCATCACTGGCACCGGCCAGGTTCTGAAATCCCGCAAGCCGGAAGTAAAGGTTATCGCGGTCGAACCCGCCGACAGCCCGGTACTTTCCGGCGGCAATCCCGGCCCGCACAAGATCCAGGGCATCGGTGCCGGTTTTGCACCCGCGATCCTCGACACCGGCATCTATGACGAGATCGTCACCGTCACCAATGACGGGGCTTTCGAAATCGCTCGTCTTGCGGCGCGGCTCGAAGGCGTGCCCGTTGGCATCTCTTCCGGTGCAGCACTGGCGGCGGCTATCAAGGTCGGCGCGCGCGAGGAAAATGCCGGCAAGAACATCGTCGTCATCGTTCCGTCCTTCGCGGAACGTTACCTTTCGACGGCGCTGTTCGAAGGGCTTGGGCTCTGATCATTCCAGCCGGTACGCGCAATCGCGAACCGAGGAGCGAAGTTCACTATGCCGCCGGCACCGCTGGCGGCATATCAGTTTTCACAACCCCGCGCATTCAACCGAATTTGCGCGATGCGCTTCAGATCTCTCTTTCGCATCTCCTTATCGCAAAAGAGCGAAGCAATCGGGAAGCGCGCCTCAAAACTCTTCCCAACAAAGCGCGCGAGCATCACCTCACTGCTTAAGCCGGTGTTGGTAACCTCTCACCCGCGATACGATAAGACACGGCTTCCGCCACATGAATGCGGCCAACCGTCTGCTTTCCGTCCAGATCGGCCAATGTTCGCGCGACCTTCAGGATACGGTGATAACCGCGGGCGGAAAATTTTAGCCGCTCAGCCGCGTCGCGCAGCAATTGCAGCCCGGAGGCATCCGGCTCGGCATATTTTTCGATCAGGGTTGTCGTGCAGCGGGCATTGGTGCGGACAGCAGGAAACCCCGCCGCCGCATAGCGCTCCTGCTGGGCGAGGCGTGCATTGGCGACACGGGCAGCAACCACCGCACTCGGCTCGGATGCGACGGGGCGAATGAGGTCAGTGGCAGAAACGGCGGGAACATCAATGCGAATATCGATTCGATCCATCAGCGGGCCGGAAATTCGCCCCTGATAGTCAGCCACGCAGCGCGGGCCTCTGGCGCAGGTGAACCCCGGCTCACCCGCCATACCGCACCGGCAGGGGTTCATCGCCGCAACGAGCTGGATTTGCGCCGGATAGCTGACGCGGTGATTGGCTCGCGCGATGATACATTCGCCGGTTTCCAGCGGCTGGCGCAACGCATCCAGCACCTGGGGCGAAAATTCCGGGAACTCATCCAGAAACAGGACGCCGTGATGAGCGAGCGAGGCCTCACCCGGTCTGGCACGCAATCCGCCCCCGATCAGCGCTGCCATCGTGGCGGAATGGTGCGGCGTTCGAAACGGTCTGCGGTCCGAGAGCTTACCGCCCGATAATTGGCCGGCGATGGAATGGACCATGGACACCTCCAGCAGTTCCGCCGCCTCCAGTGGCGGCAGGATGGAAGGCAGCCGAGCGGCGAGCATGGACTTGCCCGAACCGGGCGGCCCGACCATCAGCAGATTATGACCGCCGGCAGCGGCCACCTCCAAAGCGCGTCGGGCGCTTTCCTGTCCCTTGATATCCATGAGATCGGGAAGGTTGACCGGATTGGTCCGGATGGCGGGCACGGGGCGCGAAAGCAGCTGCGTGCCGCGAAAATGATTGGCGAGCGCGATGAGGCTGCGCGGAGCAAGAATATCGATGCCGGCCCCGGCCCAGGCCGCTTCCGGCCCACTTTCAGCCGGGCAGATTAAACCCTTGCCGAGAGCGTTTGCACCGATCGCCGCCGGCAGCGCGCCGGAGACCATGCCGATGGTGCCATCGAGATTGAGTTCGCCGAGAACCACATATTGGCCGAGCGCCTCTGCCGGTATGGCGCCCAAGGCGGCCATGAGCCCGAGAGCAATGGGAAGATCGAAATGCGATCCTCTGCCACATTCACTTTATTTATATCCAATGCGTCTCGCAAGTTGCAACTCCTCTTGGAGGCGCACATCTTCAGCTCTCTGGGTCAACTGGCCGGGCT
>JAEXMK010000253.1 GCA_023444445.1 Pseudomonadota bacterium
GCAGAGCTGGGGCCGTCGAAAATGACGGCCCCTTTTTTGTTTTGAATATGGAGCGAGCGGGGGCGGCACATTTCTTCTCCCCGCCGGGGAGAAGTCCGCGGCAGCGGGATGAGGGGGGCAAGCTCTCCGAATTCCGGGAACGTTGCCCCCTCATCCGACCCTTCGGGCCACCTTCTCCCCGCCGGGGAGAAGAAACATGCGGCAACGTCCAGCCGCAATTAGCTAGCCTTGCAGTCAAAACAGCGACATCTGCCCCTCGTCCTTCGGCGGTTTGACCTTTGCCAGAGGCACGCTTTCCGGCACCGGCTCGATGAGATCGGCCCCGACATTGGCGACCTTGTTGACCTTGTCCGAGACGGGAATCATCTCGAAAAAATCGTCCTGAACCGGCCGCATCAGATCGGCGACCTCGCGTGGTTCCTGGGTCTTGCAATCCAGCCAGCGGCTAAAATCTTCGGGGGCAATGACCACGGGCATACGGTCGTGGATACGGCCGATCGTGGCATTGGCGGCCGTTGTGAGGATCGCGCCGGTATCGACCTCCGAGCCATCGGCGGAAGACCATGTTTCCATGAGGCCGGCGAAGGCGACGATGCCGCCTTTCTTCGGGCGAATGAAATAGGGTTGCGGCTTGCCGCCCTCCTCCTTGGGCGGGCGTCGCCATTCGTAGAAGCCGGTGGCGGGCACGAGCACGCGACGATGGCGCATGGCGGCGCGGAAGGAGGCTTTGCCGATTGCCGTCTCCGAACGGGCGTTGATAAGCAGCGGAAAATCCTTGGGGTCCTTTACCCAGCCCGGCAGGAAACCCCAGCGGACGAGCACGGCGCGGCGGTTGGGCAGGTTGCTGCCCCGCTCCTGCCGCTCGCCTTCCATGACGATCAAGATGGGCTGCGTCGGCGCGATATTATAGCGGGCGGGAAATTCTTCGACGCTGATGAGATCAAGAAAGTCGGCGACCTCCTCAGGCGTTGCTTCCAGCACAAAACGTCCGCACATGGTTCTGTCCTCAGCCCCTGGGTCCAAACAGGATGATGGCGGTGCCAAAAAGGCAGACAGCGCCGCCGGCGATATCCCACCTATCCGGCGCATGCCCCTCCACGCCCCACAGCCAGAAAAGCGAGGCTGCGATATAGATTCCGCCATAGGCGGCATAGGCCCTGCCCGCTGCTTCCGTCGGAACGAGCGTCAGAAGCCATGCGAAGGCCGCAAGCGAAAGCAGGCCGGGCAACAATATCCAACCGGTCTTGCCGAGTTTCAGCCAGGCCCAGAAGGAAAAACAGCCGGCGATTTCGGCAAGAGCAGCCAGAACGTAGATAAGATAGACCTTCATTCCACCGTCTTTAACATGCACAATCACGCCCGTTCCGGACTATAACCATTGGCGCGGAAACCAGAATCGATTTTTCCGAGCCATGATACCACTATAGACAGGCCGGAAACGGCCGAAACAAGCGAAACCATTCATGACCCTTCGTATCAAGCCCCGTGCCGCCTCTTCCGCCATCGTCAGGAATGGAGACCGGCTGCTTCTGGTGCGCCGCATCAACCCGCCATCCAAGGACATGTTCGCCTTTCCGGGCGGACGGGCCGAAGAAGGGGAAAAACCGGCCGAGACGGCACTGCGCGAATTGCAGGAAGAAACCGGCATCGTCGCCCGCCGGCCGCAGCTCTTTGCGACCTACGATCTTCCCTCGCGAGATGCGGCAGGTGTGCTTACGAGCCACTATTTCCTGTCGGTCTTCATCGTGGAAACCGATGCCGATCCGCTGGTGACGGTGGGGGACGATGCGGCGGATGCGGGCTGGTACACATTGGCGGAAATTCGCCTGTTGCCGGCGCCCGAAAGCGTCGTCGAATGCGCCGAGCGCCTGCTTGCATGATTGCCAGCCAACCAGAATCGCTATTATTTAGGACCGATCCGCCCGCCGGATGGTCGCGAGCCAACAGTTCACGAGCCAATAGTTCACGAGTATGTGTGGGGCAGAATAGAATTTTGATGCGGCCAACCATCTTCCTGTCTCTTTTTCTGACAATGCTTGCCACATCAGGGCAAGGGGGCGTCGCTTATGCGCAGCCTTCAAAATCCGTTTCCGAGGTGCGTCCCGCGGAAGCGGCACCGCCCAAACCCGCTCCCTACGACGACAAGCTGGCGCGGCTTTCGGAAATATTGGGCGCGGTGCAATACTTAAGAACCCTGTGCCCCTCTTCCGGACCGGAAGACTGGCGCAAATCGATGAGCGACCTGCTGGCAGCGGACACGGTCAGCGAACCCGAACGACGCCAACGTATGACGGCCGCATTCAACCGTGGATATCGCTCTTTTGCGGCCATCCACACCAGTTGCACACGCGCCGCCATCATGGCAGAAGAGAACTACCGTAACGAAGGGGCAACACTCGCGCAGGAAATCGCGGCCAGGTTCGGAAATTAAAGGTTTATTAACCTCTTTTCGCCGCAGCCCGTGCCGTTTTGATAAAAGGCTGCTAGTGTTGTTAACAGGGTGGTAAGGACTTGCCCGCCCTGTCGAGGATGAAAAATGCAGACAAGCCGTAACGAAATCGACGATATGATCGTGCATGAAAAGATGCAGGTCGCTCTGGAACACCAGAACGAGGCATGGGCTGACGGCATGGCCGACGGCATCGAGCCTGAGATCATCGCCGATGCCGCGATTGCTCTGGCCATGCGTGAAACCATCCGTATCCATGGCGAGGCCGGCGCGGAAGCAATGCTGGAATCGCTGCGCCAGCGTATGCTTCAGGGCGAATTTTCGCCGCAGCGGGTAATACAGTAAAGCCGGAGTCTACCATGTCTTGCCTGAGCAAGGGGCTTTTGCGCTCTTCCGCCCTGCTGTCCATCATGCTTGCGTTTACCGCCGGCCCGATCAGCCTGCCTGAAAAAGCCTTTGCCCTTTCCGAGCTGAAACCCGTGCAGAAGGGCGAAAGCGAGCCGCAGGCGCAGAACGGCGAACAGCCACAGCCTGCGGAGCCCGACGAGGTCGAAGGCGATTCGGAAGGCATTCCCCTGCCCGACCCGCTGGTTGACCGCTCCGCCAACCAGACGAACCAGCAATCTGCCAAGCCAGATACGACGCCGGAAATGTCCGTTGTCATCGAGCACGATATTTCCAAGGCGCCGGAGCCTGTGCGCAAGCTGCGCCAGCAGATCATCGATGCCGCCGCGTCGGGCGATATCGAGAAACTGCGGCCCTTCATCGCCGCCGGGCAGAATCAGCTCCGCATCGACGGCAGCGACAGCGAAGACCCGATTGCGGCGCTTAAAAGTTATTCCGGTGACCCTGACGGCCTGGAAGTGCTGGCGATCATCATCGACCTGCTGTCGACCGGCTACGCCCATGTCGATGCCGGCACCCCTGACGAAGCCTATGTCTTCCCCTATTTCGCCGGGAAACCGCTGAATACGCTGACTGCGCCGGAAAAGGTGGAGTTGCTGCGCATAATCACGGCGGGCGATCTGGCGGATATGCAGGAATATGGCAATTACAGCTTCTACCGCATCGGCATTTCGCCCGATGGCAAGTGGAAGTTCTTCACCGCCGGCGATTGATCTCATCCCGGCGCTTGCCGTTCTCAGGTAAAAATCCTAACTGTGCGGAATGAGCATTCCGGCAAAGTGCATCTGCCGCTTGCCGGATATTGAATAGTCTCGACGAACCGAACGGTGACGCCATGTCTTCCGCCTTTCTTGCCGACCGCCGCCTGATCCGGGTTTCCGGCACCGGCGCCGAGGAATTTCTGAACAATCTGATCACGACCGATGTCGAAAACCTGCCGGAAGGCGAAGCCCGCGCATCGGCGCTTCTCACACCGCAGGGCAAGATCCTGTTCGATTTCCTGATCTGGCGCGACGGCGGGGGCTATCTCGTTGAAACGGGTGCCGCCGAGCAGGATGCGCTGCTGCGTCGCCTGACCATGTACAAGCTGCGCGCGCCGGTCGATCTGAAAGCGGAAGCCGTCGAAGGCGTCAGCGTTTTCTGGGGCGAAACCGCGCCGGAGGCAGGCGTAAAAGATGGCCGTTTCGCCAAGGCGAAAGTCGATCTCTGGCGTGTGCCGGGCGTCTTCGCCTCTGGCGAGGCCGCAGCCTATGAGGCACTGCGCATAGAGCACGGCATTGCAGAATCCGGCCAAGATTATGCGCTGCAGGATGCTTTTCCCCATGATGTGCTGATGGATGTGAACGACGGCGTTTCCTTCAAGAAGGGCTGCTTCGTTGGCCAGGAGGTCGTCTCGCGCATGAAACATCGCGGCACGGCGAGACGGCGCGTCGTGACCGTATCGACTGACGGCACACTTCCCGTCAGCGGGACGGAGATTACGGCCAATGGAAAACCGGTCGGCGCGCTGGGGACCGTTCACGGCAACAGGGCGCTTGCCATCGTGCGAACCGACCGTATTGCCGATGCGCTTGCCGCCGGCACACCGCTCCTTGCGGATAATGTCGCGGTGAGCGTGGCCCTGCCGTCGTGGAGCGGTCTCTCCTTCCCGGCGACCGATCCGGCGGCTCGGGCGGAGGACTGAGAGTGTCGCCCGCAAAAAGCCCGCGCGCCTGGCAGCGCATGCTGTCCGGCCGGCGGCTCGATCTGCTCGACCCTTCCCCTCTCGATGTGGAAATCGCCGATATCGCCCATGGCCTTGCCCGCGTTGCCCGCTGGAACGGCCAGACGCGCGGTGACCACGCCTTTTCCGTCGCTCAGCATTGCCTGATCGTCGAGACCATTTTTGGCCGCATGTTCACCGGTGCCACGCCTGACGAGATGCAGATGGCGCTTCTGCACGATGCGCCGGAATATGTGATCGGCGACATGATCTCGCCCTTCAAATCCGTCGTCGGCGGTGGTTACAAGACCGTGGAGAAGCGGCTGGAGGCCGCCGTGCATCTGCGTTTCGGCCTGCCACCGCATGCGTCGCGAGACTTGAAGGACTGCATCAAGAAGGCCGACACGGTTGCCGCCTTCTTCGAAGCGACCGAGCTTGCCGGTTTTTCCATCGCCGAGGCGCAGAAATTCTTCGGCCTGCCGCGCGGCATTACCCGCGACATGTTCGATATCACACCACTTCCTTCGACGGAGGCACAGAGACTGTTCATCGCGCGCTTCGAGGCAATCGAGACGCTGCGCGTGACCAGGGGCGGGACCGCGACATGACGGCCATTGTGGTATCGCCGCTCTCGCGGATCGCCGAAATGGCCGTAAGGCATAAGGCCCGCGAAATGGTGACTTTGATCGCCAAAGAGCAGAACTTTCACCGCCCGGCCGTCATTACCGCCGAGCGGCATCTGACGCTTGCCATGAACGATATCGCCTTCAAGGGTACCGGCGATCTTATTGCGCCTGATGATGCGCATGTGCTGAAGCTCATCGATTTTGCGCGGGAATGGGATCAATCCGCGCCGCTGCTCATCCATTGCTGGATGGGGATTTCGCGCTCGCCTGCGGCTGCCGTCATTGCCGCACTCAGCCTTTATCCTGATCAGGATGAGAACGAGCTTGCGCTTCGCCTGCGCGCCGTATCCCCCTATGCCACGCCCAATGCCCGAATCATCGCCATCGGCGACCGGCTGCTGGGGCGCGAGGGCCGGCTCATCAAGGCCATCAAGGCGATCGGCCGGGGGGCGGATACCAATGGCAACGTGCCTTTCGTGCTGTCGCTTGGCGGCGAAGGCCTGATTCTGGGCGGAACCGCTGCGGCACCCATTCGTTACCAACCCTGAACGGCAATAAAATCACGGGATAATTCATGGAACAACAGGCAACCGATATCCTCGTCGCATCGCAGACGGCTGTGCGCCAAGCGAGCGCGCTGGCGGTGCAATATTCCTTTTCGGTCATCGGTGCGCTGCTGCTGCTGATCATTGGCTGGCTGGCGGCCGCCTTCCTGCAGCGCTGGGCGTTTCAAGGCCTCTCGCGCATCCGCGGTTTTGATGCAACGCTTGCCGGTTTCTTCGCGGGCGGCATCCGTTATGTCGTGCTCATTCTTGTCATCGTCATGGTGCTTGGCCAGTTCGGGGTGCAGACGGCCTCCATTCTCGCGGCCCTCGGCGCTGCCGGTCTTGCCATCGGTCTTGCGCTGCAAGGCACGCTGCAGAACATCGCCGCAGGCATCATGCTGCTGGTTTTGCGCCCCTTTCGGGTTGGCGAATATATTGAGACCAGTTCCGTCAGCGGAACGATCATTGAAATCGGGCTGTTTGCCACCGAACTCAAAACGAGTGACGGGCTTTACCGGCTCGCGCCCAATTCCACACTCTGGAATGTGCCGATCACCAATTACAGCCGCTTCCCTTCGCGCCGTCACGAATTGAGCCTGACGGTCAAGAACGACGAGGATCTGGCTGCCGCGCAGGATATGCTGATGCGCGTGGTGCGTTCGGAAAGCCGGGTGCTGCTGGACCCCGCCCCCGTGACTTTCGTCGATTCCGTCAGCGCCGACAGCGCCACCGTGAAGTTGCGTTACTGGGTGCGCAGCGACAGCTATTTCGCAACGACCCGCGATGTGACGAAAGCCATGAAACTCGCTTTTGACGAACGCAAGGCTGAGGTAAGCGCACAGCCCGCCTGAGGCCTGACGGCTGACCCTTCCTGCATAGTTTCAAGCGCGGTGGCTCAAACAGCCATCGCGCTTTTTCGTGACTGCACATCGACACGCACCCTTGCGTCCCGTCAAAGACGCCTCTATAGGTCCATACGTAATGTTATTACGTTACTTATCTTGATCACAGACTGAAGAGGGCCGAAACAATGCAGAAGACACTGATCCGCGTCACCGGCGCGCTCGCGCTTGGTTCCATGCTGCTGGCGGCAGCCGCGGCAACCGCTGCCAGCAGCGACAAATCCGCTGCCCACAGCCATGACCATGGTCATGACCACCAGATGACCGAGGCGGAAAAGCAGATTTACAAGGGTTACTTCGAGGATGCCCAGGTGAAACCCCGCGCGCTTTCCGATTGGGAAGGCGATTGGCAATCGGTTTATCCCTACCTGCTGAACGGCTCGCTCGACAGCGTCATGGCCGAAAAGGCCGCACATGGCGACAAGACGGCGGCCGAATATCGGGCCTATTACGAGATCGGCTACAAGACGGATGTGAACCGCATCGTCATCAAGGCTGACAGCGTCGCATTCTACAAGGACGGCAAGCCCGCCGAAGGCACCTATGTCAGCGACGGTCATGAGATCCTGACCTACAAGAAGGGCAATCGCGGGGTCCGCTATATCTTCAAGAAAACCGCCGGCGACGAGGCCGCGCCGCAATTCATCCAGTTCAGCGACCACTCCATCGCTCCGGTCAAGGCCGGCCATTACCATCTTTACTGGGGCAATGACCGCAAGGCGCTTCTGGACGAGGTGACCAATTGGCCGACCTACTATCCGTTCCTGATGGACGGTGCTGATATCGTCAAGGAAATGGCCGCACATTAAGCCGTCGCACGCTCACGGCTTTCCGTGATCCGTAGAATGCCGAGCGGTCGCACCTTTCGCCTTCTCCCCGCCGGGGAGAAGGTCGCGGCAGCGGGTTGAGGGGGCAAGCTCGCCGCATATCGCTGCCGTTGCCCCGTCATCCGACCCTTCGGGCCACCTTCTCCCCGCCGGGGAGAAGAATCGAGCGGTAACCGCTCACTGCCCCATGGTGGAACGATGCGCCCAGCCGGTCATCCGGCGCTCCAGCCAGGCCATGACCGCATACATGGCAATACCTTCCACCGCGAGCATCAGCAGACCGGCAAAGACGAGCGGCACGTTGAACTGGCTCTGAGCGGAACTCATCATGTTGCCGAGGCCATAATTGGAGGCGACGGTCTCCGAGACGACCGAGCCGACGAAAGCAAGCGTGATGGCGATTTTGAGCGAGCCAAAAAAGTAAGGCATGGACCGCGGAATACCGACCTTCAGCATGATGTCCATCTTCTTGGCACCGAGCGCCCGCAGCACGTCCTCGGTTTCCGGCTCGATGGTGGCAAGGCCAGTGGCGACATTGACGACGATGGGGAAGAAGGAAATCAGGAAGGCGGTCAGAACGGCGGGAACCGTGCCGATGCCGAACCAGATGACGAGGATGGGCACCAGCGCCACCTTCGGAATGGCGTTGAAGCCGATCATCAGCGGATAAAGCCCCGCATAGATGGTTTTCGACCAGCCGATGAACAAGCCGATGGCGAGGCCGGCGGCCACGGCAATGGCGAAGCCCAGCGTCGTGGTGTAAAGCGTCTGCAGCGAATTCTTCCAGATCGGCGACCAATATTGCACGATGGCCTGCCCGACCCTGACCGGCGACGGCAGGATGGTGGGCGGCATTTTCAGCGCATAGACGAGCAGTTCCCACAGCACGAAAAGTGCCAGCGTATAAAGCCACGGGGCGGCCTTCACCCAGTTGACCCGCGCAATCAGTGGTTTGGGTGGTTCGGCGGCCACGGTGCTTTCCACGATCGCGCTCATGCCGCCACCCTCGCCTGCGCGATTTCGCCGTGCAGTTCCTGCACCATGTCGTTAAAACCCTTGTCATACATGATATCGAGCTGACGTGGTCTGGCGAAAGGCACGTGGTGTTCCGCCAGCACACGGCCGGGCCTTGCGCTCATCACAAAAATCTTGTCAGCGAGAAAGGTCGCTTCACGCAGATCGTGAGTCACCAGAATGATGGTGACACGCTGGGCTGCGTGCAGGTCGCGGATGACGCACCACAACTCCTCACGGGTGAAGGCATCGAGCGCGCCAAACGGCTCGTCAAGCATCAGCAATTCCGGCTCGTGGATCAGCGCCCGGCAGAGGTTGGCGCGCTGCTGCATGCCGCCGGAAAGCTGCCACGGATATTTCGAACCGAAGCCCTTAAGTCCGACGATCTCCAGCAGGCGCTCGGCTTTCGCGACATATTCTGCCTTGTGGGCGCGCAGGCGACGACGGTGTTTCTCGACGATCTCCAGCGGCAGCAGGATGTTCTCCAGCGTCGTGCGCCAGGGCAGCATCGTCGGGTTCTGAAAGGCCATGCCGACGATGGAGACCGGCTCCGTGACCTGCCGCCCGGCAACGATGACATTGCCCCTTTGCGGAATATGCAGACCCGTCACCAGCTTCATCAGCGTGGACTTGCCGCAGCCGGACGGGCCGACCACAGCCGCAAATTCCCCCTTGTCGACCGTCAGGTTCAGGCCGGCGACGGCCAGCGTTCCGGCCGACCCGCCGTAGCGCATGTCGACATTGTCTATTTCCACGAGATGTGACATCGCAGTTTCCGTTTCAGTTGCTGATCGGGCTATTTAACCCCTGCAGCGTTGCCGCGTGTTTCTTCTCCCCGAGGGGGAGAAGGTGGCCCGAAGGGTCGGATGAGGGGGAAACGTCAGCGGTAGACCGAGAGCTTGCCCCCTCATCCCGCTGCCGCGGACTTCTCCCCGGCGGGGAGAAGAAGCTTGCGGCACCCACTCGCTCCATCCTTTAGGGAAGCATGCGCTCTTCCTTGGCCGGCAGGTAGGTGGCGTCGAACACCTGCTCCGCCTTGACGTTGCCCTTCAGGCCCATGGACACCTTGAGCGTTTCCAGTGAGGCGGCAAGCCGGGCCGGATCGACACCACCCATGCCGTTTTCCGCCACATAGGGCGTCTTGATGTTCATGCTGTTGGCCATGTTGAGGCGTTCCAGCTCGATGGCGCTGTCGAGCGTCTCGTTGCGCTTCAAGACCGCCGCCACGCCCTCTTCCGGGTTCTTGACGGAATCGGCGAAGCCCTTGGCCAGCGCTTTCAGGAAACCCTTCACCGCTTCGGGGTTTTTCTCAGCGAAATCAGTGTTTACCAGCACCGCATTGCCATAAAGATTCAAGCCATGCTCAGCCATTAGGATGGTCGATATGTCGTCATCGGCAATGCCCTGTTTCTTGAGATTAAGAATGACGGAAAAGGCAAAGCCGAAAACGGCGTCGACGTCGCCTTTGGCGAGCATCGGTTCACGCACCGGGAAACCGATCGATTCGATCTTGATCTTGCTGTCATCGAGACCCGCTACCTGCTTGAAGGCCGGCCATTGCGCAAAGGCGCCATCCGGCGGCGGAGCGCCGAGCTTTTTGCCTTCCAGCGACTTTGGATCCCCGGTAACACCCAGCGACTTGCGGCCCACGACGGCGAAAGTCGGGCGCTCATAGACCATATAAACCGCCTTGACCTTCTGGCTCGGATCCTCGTCAAGGAACTTCATCACCGAATTGATATCGCCAAAACCCATCTGGTAGGCGCCGGTTGCAACACGCGGGATGGCTTCCACCGAGCCATTGCCGCTGTCGATGGTGACATCCAGGCCCTCGGCCTTGAAATACCCCTTGTCGAGCGCCAGCAGGAAGCCAGCGGCCGGTCCCTCGAATTTCCAGTCAAGCGTGAATTTCACTGGCGTTTCAGCATAAGCACCCGTCACCGGCAACGAAAAGCCCGCGATCGCACCGATGGTGGCAATGGCCAGCGTTCTGGACAACAACCTGCGCGTTAAAATCATCTATTCCCCCTGATGGTTTTGCTTGATTGGTTGCATAAGACCCAATCCAAACCTTCAAGGCAAGATAAAACTGCATACAAAATCGCCATTATTCTGTCTGATTATTTTATATGCATTAATGGTCGAGACGCAGGCAAAAAGCCGGCGCCTCTGCTCATCCCGCGTGCAATGAAGACGCAAAAATACTGTTCACACAGAGAACACATCGTTCTCACTTGCCGGGGTTGCGGATCAGGGGCAGCGTGGGACAAATAGGCTTCTAACAGCAGGCGAAACGGTGGGACGACAACATGAATTCTGCACTGGGCATCCATCACATCACCATGATCACCCGGAAGGTGCAGGCGAATGTGGATTTTTACGCCGGTTTTCTGGGATTGCGGCTCGTCAAACGTACGGCGGGCTTTGAAGACGCCATGCAGTTGCACCTGCTTTACGGCGACGACATCGCTTCGCCCGGCTCGCTATTGACCTTTCTCGTCTGGGAAGATGGCGGACAAGGCCGTGTCGGTTATGGTCAGACACTGGAAATCTCCGTAGCGATCGATCCGGCCGCCATCGGTTTCTGGTTGACACGGGCGCTTAGATTTGGCTTCCGCGCCGAGGGACCGTCCGATGAATTCGGCGCTCCTGTCATCCGGCTGAAAGACCCTGACGGCCTGATCGTCAAGCTGGTCGGCACCCACGCCTTTGCCGACGCGACACCGCATGTGACGGCCGATATCCCCGCCGATGAAGCCATTCGCCGAATCTATGGCGCAACCATGCTGAGCGAAGTTCCGGAAGAAACCGTGGCATTTCTGGAAAAACACTTTGGTTACCGGCAGGCAAGCCAGGCAGGCGCGATACGCCGGCTCGTTTCCGACAGCGGCGACATCATTGACGTGCGTGACGCGACCGGCTTCTGGTCCAGCGCCCCCGGCACCGGCACGGTCGACCACATCGCCTTCCGCGCGAAGGACATGGATGAGCTGAACTCGGTTCTCACGGGGTTGAAATCGCTGAATTCCAGCACAACCAACGCCCACGACCGGAAATATTTCCACTCGCTCTATGTCCGTGAACCCGGCGGCGTGCTGATTGAAATGGCGACCGATGCCCCCGGCATGACGGTGGACGAACCGCTGGAAACGCTCGGCGAAGAACTGTTCATTCCGCCCCTCTTCATGAAGGACGAGGCGGATGTGCGCGTTGCCCTGCCGCAATTTTCAATGCCTGGCAAAGAGCGGATCGTTTATCGCGACCTGCCTTTCGTGCACCGGTTCTTCACGCCGCAGGAGCCCGATGGCAGCACCATCATCCTGCTGCATGGCTCCGGCGGCAGCGAGACGAGCCTCATGCCGCTGGCACACAGGGCAGCTCCCGGCGCCACCCTGCTTGGCGTGCGTGGCCGCAGCACCGAAGAAGACGTTGCCCGCTGGTTCCGGCGCTTTCCCGATTTCAGCTTCGACCAGAAGGATATCCTCTCGGAAACGGAGGCTTTTGCCGCATTCGTGGAAGGAGCGATCCGCGCCTATAGTCTCGATCGCTCGAAACTGCGGTTCATCGGCCATTCCAATGGCGCGAACTTCTATGCGGCTTTTGCGGCGCTTTATCCGGAGCTCGCCGGCGACGCCCTGCTCTACCGCCCGATGCCGGTTCTCGAAACATGGCCGGAGAGTGATCTTTCCGGCCGCAGCTTCCTGCTTGTTGCGGGAGAACGCGACAAATACCGCGACGGGGCGAACGTGCTGCAGGGCAAGCTTGCGGCGAGCGGTGCAACGGTTGAGGTGGAAACGCTTGAGGATGGGCACGAACTCGGGCTCACCGATATCGAAGTGGCGCGGCGCTGGCTGGCGGATGTTTCCTGACACGCGAGATGTGCATAAGCCCAGCGGCTGCCGCTTGTTTCTTCTCCCCGCCGGGGAGAAGGTGGCCCGAAGGGTCGGATGAAGGGGCAACGTCGCAGTATATCCCTAGCTCGCCCCCTCATCCCGCTGCCGCGGACTTCTCCCCCTCGGGGAGAAGAAACGAGCGGATCCCGTTCACTCCCTGATAACCCCTGCCACATATCAACCGGGCCTTGCATAAATTCACCAAAAGGGCTTTAAAAACAGCTTCGTAATTGGAGAGCCCGTTTGGACATCCCGCTGTTTATCCTCGCCCTCGTTGCGGCCTTCATCTACACATTGGTCGCGAGCATCCGCAATTCCAGCCGAATCAAGTCTCTGGAACGGGAAGTTCACAGCCTCAAGCGGCTGATGGCCGCAGGTGTGGCGGCTCCAGCGACGACGCCGGCAGAGAGCGCGGAAGTCACGGAAAAGCCGGACTTCGCAGCGGAAGCGGAAAGCGAAACAGCGCCGGGTGAAACAGCCTTTAAGGCTGAATCCATATCTGTGCCAGAAGAAGCCGCAGCCACGGTCGCGCCGGAAGAGATCACGCGCGAGGACGCACAGCCCGCACCTGTCGCAGCAACTGTCGAGATACCGGCAGCGAAGGAAAGCTTCGAAAGCCTGCTCGGCGCGCGCTGGGCGGTCTGGGCCGGCGGGCTGGCGCTGGCGCTTGGCGGTATTTTCCTCGTCAAATATTCGATCGAATCGGGGCTCTTGAGCCCGGCGGTCAGGCTGTCGCTCGCCGCCATTTTCGGCCTCGTTCTCGGCGTTGCCGGCGAAGCGATCCGCCGCAAGGCGGTGCCGGGCGTCGCCACCACCTATTCCAACGCGATGATACCGGGTGTGCTGACGGCGGCCGGTGCATTGACGCTGTTCGGCGTGGTTTACGCAGCCTATGGCATTTACGACTATATTGGCCCCGGCACGGCATTTATCCTGCTTGGCCTCGTCGCCTTCGCCACCATCGGCCTGTCGCTGCTGCACGGACAGGCGCTGGCCGGTCTTGGCCTGCTTGGTTCGATGCTGACGCCGGCCCTGATTTCCACCGAGACGCCAAATATCTGGGCGCTTTTCTTGTTCCTGACCGTTGCCTGGCTGGCTACTGCCGCAGCAGCGCGCCGGCAGGGCTGGACGGTGGTTCCCTCACTTGCCAATGCCGGCCTCGGCCTCTGGGCGCTCGGCTATATCGGTTTTTCCGACACGATCAGTGCCGAACCTGTCGTTCTTTCCCTGCTGATAATGATTGCCGGAACGATCTGGCTTTGGCCGGGAGCGGCATTTGATAAGGCGAATCGCGATATATACGCGCCGGAAGAAGCAAAGGTAGAAACGACCGCGATGCGGCTGATACACCTTTTCTCAAGGCCGTCCCTGGCGATCAGTTTCACCGTGTCTCTCGCCGTTGCGCTCCCAGCGGTCGCCATCTTACTTTCCAGCGGCGGGATAAGTATCCATCCTGCATTTGCGATGCTGGTACTCCTTGCCGCACTCGCTGCGCTCGGTGCGAGCCGTCATTTCGGCGTCTGGCCAGCAATTTTCGCGGCACTGACGGCACAGACGGGCATCGCATTCCTCGGACAACGATTCTTCGATTTCGATCCGTTACTCAGTGGAGGCGCCGCAGTGACTTTGCCATCGGTCAGTAGCGGCACGGGGTCAAACGTTACAGCGAGCCTCTCATTCGGTGCCATTTTGTTGCTGTGCGGATTTTCTTTCATCAAGCGAAAAGGGCCGGCAGACCAGAGCTTCGCCAAGCTGTGGGCGTTCCTGATTGCCCTTTTCCCAGTCTGGATAGGAACGACCAGCTTCGTCCTTTTCGGTAATCTCGGCCGTGACTGGCTGCATGCGGCCTATGGCCTCGGCCTCGGTTTTGCACTGATTGCAGGTGCCGAATGGCTGCACCGGCGGAACAATGAGGCCTATCGCAAGCCGCTCAACATTCTCGTTCTCGGTTCCTTTGCCGCTTTTGCGCTCAGCCTTCACACGTTGACGGAAGGGCTGGTGACAACCGTGCTGCTTTCCGTCATCGGTTTCGTCTATGTGCTGGCAAGCCGTTACCGCAAATGGGATGTGCTTCCCTGGGTGATGGCGGTGGCAAGCGTTGCCGTTCTCGGTCGCATTGCCTGGGAACCCACCATCGTCGGGCCGCAGAACCTCGGCACCACGCCGGTCTTCAATGCGCTTCTTCCGGGTTACGGTATTCCCGCCCTGCTGGCCGTTGCCTCGGCCTGGCTGCTGCGCGACTGGCCGGGTGTCCGGGCGAAGAACTTCCTGCAGGCGATTGCCAGTGTCATGGGGCTTCTCGCCGTCGCCATCCTCATCCGCCATGCGATGAATGGCGGCACGCTCGACAACAGCGTGCCGACGCTCGGCGAACAGTCGATCTACACGCTGCTGACCATCGGCTTCTCGGGCGTGCTGATGACGCTCGATCTCAAGAGCCCCAGCCCGGTCTTCCGTTACGGTTCGATGATTGCCGGTGTGATTGCCGTCATCAATGTGCTGACGATGCATTTCTTCACGCTCAACCCCTATTTCACCGGCGAGAATACCGGCCGCATTCCGGTCCTCAACCTGCTGCTGATCGGCTACCTTCTGCCGGCGCTCGCCTATGGTGGCCTTGCCTATTACGCGCGCGGAAAACGTCCGCCGCCCTATGTCAGCATGCTGGCTGTGGCGGGAGCCGCACTCGGTTTTGCCTGGGCCACGCTTTCGGTGCGCCGTTTCTGGCAAGGCGAAAACATCGCCGACTGGAAGGGTTTTATGCAGGGTGAGACCTATAGCTATTCCGTTGTCTGGCTGCTGATCGGCGTGCTGCTGCTCGTAATCGGCTCGCGCTTTAACGCCCGCAGCCTGCGTCTGGCATCGGCCGCCTTCGTGCTGATCTCGGTTGCCAAGGCCTTCCTGATCGATATGAGCAACCTCGAAGGCGTGCTGAGAGCGCTGTCCTTCATCGGGCTTGGCGCGGTGCTGATCGGCATCGGCCTGTTCTACCAGAAAATCCTGACCCGAAAGCCGCAGGCATGATCGCTGCCGAGGCTTTCGCGCCGTATGCGGCGCTTGCGCAGGATTTGATACCGCACGCCGCCGATGCGGGCGACGGCTCGCATGATCTTGCCCATATTCACCGCGTCTTCCGCAACGCCATGCGCATCCATGCGGGCGAAGGCGGGAATGGCACCGTGCTGGCGGCCAGCGTGCTGCTGCATGATTGCGTGGCGGTGGAAAAGAACTCGCCCTTGCGGGCGCAGGCCTCACGGCTGTCGGCGGAAAAGGCGGCGGGCATTCTGATGGGGCTTGGCTGGAAACAGGCGGATATCGATGCCGCCGCTCACGCCATCACCACCCACAGCTTTTCCGCCAATATCGAGCCGCAGACACTGGAGGCTAAAATCCTTCAGGATGCCGACCGGCTGGATGCCATCGGCATGGTGGGCGCGGCGCGCTGCTTTTATATTGCCGGGCGAATGGGGTCCGCACTTTACGATCCGGTCGACCCGCTGGCGAAGGAGCGTCCGCTTGACGACCGCGCCTTTGCCATCGACCACTTCGAAACCAAGCTGTTCAAGCTGGCCGACGGTTTTCGCACCGAGACAGGCCGGCAGATGGCCAAGGCCCGTCACGAGCGGCTGAAGCAGGTGCTGGACCTGTTTCTAGACGAGATTTGAGGAGACCCGAGATGCGTGTGACCGAACTGAATATCTATCCGCTGAAAAGCGGACGCGGCGTTCCCCTTTCCGAAAGCGCCGTTTCGGCCGAAGGCCTGCCGGGTGACCGCCGCGCCATGCTGATCGATCCCTCCGGCCATTTCATCACCCAGCGTGAATTGCCTGCCATCGCCACGGTTCTGGCCCGGCATGAGGATGGCGGCATGGTGCTTTCACGCGACAAGGACGGCGAGATTTTCGCAAGCCCATCCGGCCAGCGCATGGATGTGGCGGTGTGGAAATCGATCGTCAGCGCCAATATTGCCGATGACGAGACCAACAATGGGCTTTCGGACTGGCTCGGACGCGAGGTGAAGCTGGCGTTTTTCGATGATGCCTCGAAACGCATTGCGAGCCTGGAATGGACGGGCAACGAAACGCCCGTCACCTTTGCCGATGGCTACCAGATTCTCGTCACAACCACGGCCTCGCTCGCCGCACTGAACGACAATATGCGCGGAAATGGCGAGGAGACCGTGGGCATGGAACGTTTCCGGCCCAATATCGTGCTGGACACGGACGAAGCATGGGCTGAGGATCGCTGGGCGGCTATCGAGATTGGCGGCATTCGCTTCGATCTCGTCAAGCCCTGCGCCCGCTGCATCATGACGACACAGGACCAGATGACCGGCTCCCGCGATGTACCCTCCCCCATGAAGGCGATGGGCCGCATTCGCATGTCCGGTGACCGTCGCGTGCCGGGGCCGCTCTTTGGCTGGAACGTGACGCCGCGTGGGGAAGGCAGGCTGTCGGTCGGCGATGTGGCAAAGGTAATCGAGGAACGCGCCGAGGGCTGGGCGATCAAGACGCGGTAAGCCTGCGGTTTGGGCCTGACTGGGCCTCTAGCGGGCGCGGCATTTTCTTACACATACACGCCCCAACACCATTTCTGTTCCCCGGAACAGGAATGATGAGAAGACTGAGTCCATCACGGCTTCTTCGCACCGACGATCAGAAAGATCGGACGACGATCCTCGTGCTTCAGTTCCGGCCGCTCGGCCATCAAGGCCGGATCAGGCCGTGGTTCCGCTAGGCGCGTCAGGGTAAAACCGGCGGACAGCAGGCCGTTGACAATAGCTGACACGGTGCGGTGATATTTGACCACGTCATCCGCCATCCAGTTGGAGTGACGCACGCCCTCGTTCTGGTAGTTGTCGAGTGGCCAGTGCAGGATTTCGCCGTCCTCGCCATAAAACCAGTCCTGTTTTTCCAGCGCGGTGAAAACGGGGTGTTCGATGGAAAAGATGAAATCACCGCCGGATTTCAGTACCGCAAAAATCTTCGCGAACGCCGCGTCGAGATCGCGGACGTAATGCAGGGCGAGAGAACTCAGCGCGACATCGAAACTGTCCCGCGGAAAATCGATGTCTTCGATAGCGGCGCGGCGGTATTCGATCCCCGGGCCGCCATTGATCTCCGCGGCCCGGCGCAGCATGTTTTCCGATAGATCGATGCCGACGATGTGGTCAGCGCCCTCATCCGCCGCATAACGGCAATGCCAGCCAAAACCACAGCCGAGGTCGAGAAAAGACCTGCCTTTCAGATCCGGGAGCATGGCGCGCAGCTCATGCCATTCGCCGGCTTGGCGCAGCCCCTCCACAGACCGCGGCATGGCGCTGTAACGCTCGAAAAACCCTGCGTCGTCGTAGATATTCTGCTTCATCGTCGTCTTTCCGGTAGTCGCATTCCATCAATGGCATGAATAATGGCCGTCAAGAAAAGTCGCTAGTGGGGCAGGCTGACAAAAGATAATATTCATCCCATCATAGGGGAATCCGCAGCAAGCCATCGCCCTTTTCTTTTAGGTGCAGCGCTGCGATCAGGGGAATATTCATGTCGCAAGCCACACGCCACACCATGCCCTGGCTTATTATCGCAGCCGGGTCGCTGATTGCGGTCATGACCTTCGGTCCCCGCTCCGCCATGGGCTTTTTTCAATTGCCGATGCTTGCCGATACCGGCTGGGATCGCTCCACCTTCGGTCTCGCCATGGCGTTGCAGAACCTGTTCTGGGGTCTCGGCCAGCCGTTCTTCGGCGCGATGGCGGATAAATACGGCACGGGCCGTGTTCTGGTGCTGTCGGGCATTCTTTACGCCGCGGGCCTTATTTGCATGTCCTTCGGCACCTCGCCCTTCTGGCTGCATTTCGGTGGCGGCGTGCTTGTCGGCCTCGGCATTGCGGCCGGCTCTTTCAGCGTCATTCTTTCCGCCTTCGCGCGCCACGTCACGCCGCAGCAGCGCTCGCTTGCCTTCGGCATCGGCACGGCGGCGGGTTCGGCCGGCATGTTCCTGTTTGCACCCATCAGCCAGGGGCTGATTTCTGCCTATGGCTGGTCCGACAGCCTCGTCCGGCTGGCTGCCATGATGGTGCTCGTGCCGCTGCTCGCCTTTTTCATGCGCGGCAACTCCTCTTCCGGCAGCCAGTCGCAGGCGCAGTTCCAGCAGACGGCAGGCGAAGCGCTGAAGGAGGCCCTGGGCCATAAGAGCTATCTGCTGCTCACCACCGGTTTCTTCGTCTGCGGCTTTCAGGTGGCTTTCATCACCGCGCATTTCCCGGCCTATCTCGGCGATATCGGCATTGAGCCACGCTACGCCGTCATCGCCATGGCGCTGATCGGCTTCTTCAACATCATCGGATCGCTCGCCGCCGGCGTCATCGCCCAACGTTATTCGAAACCCTATATGCTGGCCTATATCTATATTGCCCGCTCGGTCGTGGTTACGGCCTTCCTGCTGCTGCCGCAATCGCCTCTTTCGGTCATCCTCTTCGCTTCCTTCATGGGCATTCTGTGGCTTTCCACGGTGCCGCCCACCAATGCGCTGGTGGCGATCATGTTCGGCACGCGCCATCTCGGCATGCTGGGCGGTGTGGTCTTCCTGACCCACCAGATCGGCTCGTTCCTCGGGGTCTGGCTGGGCGGTTTCCTTTATGACAGGTTCGGCACCTACGATATCGTCTGGTGGCTCGGGGTCGGCATGGGGATTTTTGCCGCCATCGTGCACTGGCCCATTCAGGAGCGACCAGTCTCACGGCCGGCAATGGCCTGACACTGCAGCGATTTCGCACGTCGTGCCGGAACACCGGGACGCGAGCTCCCTGAAAATATTTAAGAGCATTTTCGGTGAAAAACCGGATCACCTGAAATGCTCTTTCTCTTTGTTTTTACGCAGTCCGGACGCAAAACCGCGGACGCATTTTTGCTGGACGTGCTCTAGACTGCCGTATCGAGAGCGGGCGGTGTCGTCCTGCGCTCCAGCGCCTTCAGCGCCGCCTGCACGAAACCGTCACGGGCGGCGTTTTCATTGAGGCCGCGCGGATCGTAAACATGCCTGTGGAGGAAATGACCGGTCAGCCGGAATGCCGCGGCGAGGCTTTCCGGATCGGCCGCCTTCGACTGGCCGTCGCCGAGAAAGGCGGGAAGCGCAAGCATCCTCTCCGCATAGGGTGCGCCCGCCGTGCGGCAGACCGCCCTGCCCGTCTTTGGCGAGACATAGATGAGATCGCTGCGTAGACCCGTGGCGGCGCATTCGGTCAGGTCAAGGCCAAAACCGAGATCGTTCAGCACCGCCAGTTCGAAGCGCACGAACAATTCGCCCGCATCGACCGGCTCATGGAGATTGTCGAGAATAATATTAAGCGCCTGGTAAAGATGCGGATGCGGATCGCGCTCCGGCAGAAGCCTCAGCAAAGCGCCCATCGCCTGCACACCGTAAACGGCGGTTGCCGTCTCCATCAGCTGTGCTGCGCGCAATTGCAGTGGTTCGATGCGGAATTCGCCGAGATGATCGTGAAGGCGCGCCCGCCAGATGACATCCACCCGGTTTCCCGCCTGCAGCACGGGCTGCATGGTGCGAGACCGGCCGGAGCGTACCATGCCCAGATGGCGGCCGCGCGAAGGGGTCATCACCTCGGCGATGACACTCGTCTCGCCATGGCGTTTAACGCCGAGAATGATCGCCTCATCCTGCCACTGCATGAAACCTGTCCGAATTTCGATTCAAGCCCAATCATAACCGATCTGGCGGCGAAACGTTATTCTTTTACGGCGTCTACGGCGTCGTTCGGCATACCGACAAGTCTCAGAACGAAATCCATGATTTCATTTTCCCCGAAGGGCTTGCCGAGCAGAGCCGAATGCGAGAGGTCATCGGGAAAACCCGTGGTGTCGCCGTAGCCGCTGACGAAGCCGAAGGGAATGCCCGCCTCGCGCAATCCGCGCGCGAATTCATAGCTCGTGCCGTCCGTCAGGCTGACATCGAGAAGAACACAATCGGCGCCATCCTGTTCGACGGCCTGCCTTGCCTGTCCGAGCGTGGTGGCTATCACGACCGTTTCCACCCCCATGGACTGGAGAACCGCTTCGACATCAAGCGCCACCAGATATTCATCCTCAACGATGATAACCCGTTGTGGCACCATATGTTTTCTTCTTCCTAAAACAGAGCCGCAAGGCTCGAAGCCGCAGTCTGCGACGTGATCTCAAGCGAGATATCACCAGAGCAGTCGCAAATTGCGTCGCCAGCGTCATTTAAAAAAGACATGTCAAAGGAAGATCAGATGAAGGGCCTCTGCCGCTTTTCGTCACTTTCCCAGCCCGCAACGTTGCTCAACCCGGCATCGTCAAGCACCAGACAGCCCTTGTCCGTCCAGCGGATGAGCCCGCGATCCACCAGCTTTCTCAAGGTCTTGTTGGTGTGAACGATGGACAGGCCGAGCGTGTCGGCAACGTGTTGCTGTGTGACCGGGATCGGTGTTTCGCCGGGAATGAGATTGACCGCTTTCGCCTTGCGATAAAGAAACGCGATCAGATAGGCCGCACGCTCCAGCGCGGTGCGGCGGCCGATGCTGAGGAGATGGTTGTCCAGCATGCGCTCTTCGCTCGCCGCGATCCAGGTGAGGTCATAGGCAAGCGTCGGGTGATCGGTGAAGAGATTGTTGAGGCGCGACCGCTCGAAGACGCAAAGCGTCACCGGTGACAGCGCCTCCACGGAATGCTCCATTTCCCCCATCACCGTGCCCTGCAGGCCGACGAGATCACCCGGCATGACGTAGTTCAGGATTTGCCGCCTTCCATCCTCCAGTGTCTTGTATCGGAAAGCCCACCCTTGCAGGACGGTATAGAGATGGGCGCTGTGTGAGCCTTCCATCAGGATGACGGAGCCGCTTTCCACCGCGAGTTCACCCGTCTTGAAACGGGAGACGAAATCGAGTTCGGGGGAGGAAAAGTCCCGGAAATGCGGCAGATCACGCAGAGGACATTGCTGGCACGGGGTGGTGGAAATTCCGTTCGGTTTTTTTGGCGACATGAATATCCATCATCAAAAAAAGGTTGCGCCCAATTGTTTTCGAACAACCCGCCCGAACGTATTCGGTTCCCGATGGTGGGTGAAGATATCAGGAACTACACCCTCGCTCCGGCGCTTGTCGCAGGAGCGAGGATGAGATGCGATTTAGCCCCGCGGGAATTCGAGGCCCATTTCACGGAAGCGCTCGGGGTCATCGCCCCAGTTTTCGCGCACCTTCACAAACAGGAAGAGATGTACCGGCTGTTCGAGAATCTCAGACAGTTCCTTGCGCGACGCGGTTGAGATGGCCTTGATCGCATCGCCGTTTTTGCCGAGTGCAATCTTCTTCTGGCTGTCGCGTTCGACATAGATCACCTGCTCGATGCGCACGGAGCCGTCCTTGCGTTCCTCCCACTTTTCCGTCTCCACATGCGAGGCATAGGGCAGTTCCTGATGCAGACGCAGGAAGAGTTTTTCGCGGGTGATTTCGGCGGCCAGCTGGCGCATGGGCAGGTCGGAAATCTGGTCTTCCGGATAGTACCACGGACCTTCCGGCAGTGCCTCTACCAGATAATCCATCAGGTCTTCGCAGCCCGAACCATTGGTGGCGGAAATCATGAAGGTACGGTCAAACGCAACTGTTTCATTGGCAGCGGCGGCGAGCTTCAGGAGGTCCTCCCGCTTCACCTGATCGATCTTGTTAAGGCACAGGATCTTCTTCTGTGGAACATCCTTTAGTCCTTCGAGAATCGCCTCGGCATCACCCTTGAGGCCACGTTCGCTATCGATCAGCAGCAGGATGAGATCGGCATCCTTCGCGCCACCCCAGGCGGAGGTGACCATGGCACGATCAAGCCGGCGGCGCGGCTTGAAGATGCCTGGTGTGTCCATGAAAACGATCTGCGCATTCTTGTGAATGGCGATGCCGCGCATCACCGCGCGCGTCGTCTGAACCTTGTGACTGACGATCGAAACCTTGGCGCCCACCAGCCTGTTCACCAGCGTCGACTTGCCGGCATTGGTCGGGCCGATGAGGGCCACAAAGCCGGAACGGGTCGGAAGGGCATTGTCTTCGCCTGTTACGGCGGGATTTTCGTGATCGGTCATGATATCCATCAAGGTCAGAGGTATTCAACATGCGGCCAAAGGGTCCGCCATGCGCTCGATTGCAGCACCCTTTCAGGGCACTCAGTCTCAGGTGGAGGATTTCTGCCAGACGCCTTCGCGTTCCAGCAATCTGGTTGCCGCCACCTGTTCGGCCGCGCGCTTGGAGCGCTCGACACCGGTTTCCGGCTTTACGCCGGGTATTTCCACCGTCACCGTAAAGCGTGGATCGTGATCCGGTCCGGAACGATCGTCAATACGGTAAGAGGGCGTGGTCGCAAATCTCGCATGCGCCCATTCCTGCAGTTCCGTCTTGGCATCACGCCGCCCGGCATCCACGCTTGTGGCCCGGCCTTGCCAGTATTTCAGAATAAATTTACGCGAGGCTTCCAGTCCGCCATCCAGGTAAATGGTGGCGATCAGGCTTTCGACGACGTCGGCGCGCACGTTGAGCATCGCCTTGCCGGTGAGCTTCTTGACGTCCGAGCCAGTGCGGATGAAATTATGCAGGCCCATCTCGTCGCCGATCGCGGCACAGGATTCGGCGCTGACGAGCTGGTTCAGACGGACGGAGAGCTCACCTTCGGTGGCGTTGCGGAAGGTGGAGAACAGCAGTTCGGCGACGCAGAGGCCGAGAACGCGGTCCCCTAGAAATTCCAGCCGCTCATAATTGCCGGCCGCGGCGGAGCGGGCACTGGCATGGGTCAAGGCCCGGTCCAGCCGGGCCTTTTCCTTGAATTCATATCCGATCAACGCTTCCAGACGGGAAATCTCGTCCGCGGAAAGCGGCTTGGTCTTGCTCATCCCACAACCTTGAACAGGCGGTCCCAACGCATGTTGGCCGGCCATTCCCAAATGCGGCTGAACGGCGTGTCGTTGCCCAGCGAGAAGAAGATGACGCTGGCGCGGCCGATCAGATTTTCTTCCGGTACAAAACCGACGTCGAAGCGGCTGTCGAGCGAATTGTCTCTGTTGTCGCCCATCATGAAATAGTGGCCTTCCGGCACCACGAATTCGCGGGTGTTGTCACCGCGCGAGTCGGGCGACTGGTCGAGCGTGTCGTAGGTGACGCCATTGTCGAGCGTTTCGCGGAAGACAGGAACATTGGTGCCGGGATCAGCGCGGTAATCCGAGGTGAAGGTGCCATCGGGCTGCTTCGGAACCGGCTGGCCGTTGATGAACAGCACGCCGTTCGTCACCTGCACGCGGTCACCCGGCAGGCCGACAAGGCGCTTGATGTAGTCCACTTCAGGATTGGGCGGCAGGCGGAAGACCACGACATCGCCGCGCTTCGGCTTGCTGAATTCGAGGATGCGGCCGGAGAAGAGGTTCGGCGAGAAAGGCAGCGAATATTTCGAATAGCCGTAGGAGAACTTGTTGACGAAAAGATAGTCGCCAACCAGAAGCGTCGGCATCATCGAGCCCGACGGGATCGTGAAGGGCTGAAACAACACGGTGCGGATGACCATGGCCAGCAGCAGCGCCTGAATGATGACCTTGACGTTCTCCCAGAGGGCGTTCTGCTTCTTCTCAGCTTTTTCGGACACTT
Organism: Pseudomonadota bacterium; assembly: GCA_023444445.1. Classification (GTDB taxonomy): domain Bacteria; phylum Pseudomonadota; class Alphaproteobacteria; order Rhizobiales; family Rhizobiaceae; genus Agrobacterium. Next base: position 24,007 of record JAEXMK010000253.1, read on the forward strand.
ATAGACCTGCCTGATTGTTCCCCGGCACCTTCGATCTCAGAAGCTCCCGGGCCGTTGCTTGTCGCGCCTGCGGCGGGTGATGCTGTTTCACGCAGCCGGCAACGCTTTCATATTTCTGCGACTTCTCTAGAACCTTTCCAGCCGGAAGGGAAGCGCTTCTGTGACACGCTCAAAAATAGAGCGCCTTTACGGCGGCAGCACGCCTTACCCGTTCACGGGAAGCGCCTCGATAATCACAAATGCCTGAGCATAGGGAAAGTCGTCGGTGATCGTCAGATGGATATTGGCGCGGTGGCCGGCGGGCAGCATCGCGGCCAGCCTCTCCCCTGCCCCGTTGGTCAGGATCATGGTCGGCTTGCCGCCCGGCAGATTGACGACGCCCATATCCTTCCAGAAAACGCCGTTCGCCAGCCCGGTCCCAAGCGCCTTGGAACAGGCTTCCTTGGCGGCGAAACGTTTGGCGTAAGACGCGGCGCGGTTTTTCCGACCATCCGATTTCGCCCGCTCGATGTCGGTGAAACAACGATGGGTGAAACGTTCGCCAAAGCGCTCGATCGATTTTTCGACGCGGCGGATGTCGATCAGGTCGCTGCCCAATCCAATGATCATTTCAACATCTCCAGAGAGGCATTTTTATTGGCGGCGCGGTGGGCGAGACTTTCCATCTTGCGCCGCTGGAAGCCGCTGACGAGGCCGTAGACGGCGACATAGGCAATGACGGCGCTGATGGCGGCTGGAAACAGGGCGCCGATGGTCATGGGTTCCAGCACCGGCGTCCATATCTGCCGGAATTCGAGATGGCTGAACAGCGCCACAAAATCCACATGCGCCGCACTGGCGGTCTTCTGCCGGCCGAGGATGAAGTGCCCCAGCTCCCAGGTGGACGCCCAGATGAACGGAAATGTCAAAGGATTGGCGAAGGTGGTGCCTAGCGCTGCCGCCACGAGATTGACGCGCATGAGGAAACCCAGCGCCATCGCGATGATGATATGGACCCCGAGAAAGGGTGTCCACGCCACGCCGACACCAATGGCGACACCCGCGGCAACCGAATGGGGAGAGGCCGAAAGCCTGAGAAGGCGCAGCTTCATATAGCGCAGCGACCGGGAAAAACCGGTGCGCGGCCAAAACAGGTCACGAATCTTTTCTGAAAAACCAACGGGTTCACGGCGACGAAACGGCATGGGTGCAGTTTATTTCATCACTCGGGTCGAGCCAAGAGCATCAAAGATGACGCAAGGATTTCTTTTGCTGGTCTATTCCCCGCGTCCGTCATGCCGCCCTGAGCTGGCATTCCGCCGATACTGCGTGGCTTCACCAGATGAATACGAAGCTTGCCGGACACTCTGACGTCATCCTCGGGCTTGTCCCGAGGATCTGCAACCGATTGATTTAATTCGACGTGATAAGATTCTTAGGACAAGCCCAAGAATGACGCCGAGGAAATAAGCAGCCTCTCGCCGTCAACTTCGCTTCAAGAGCAACGTGTCCGGTCATTTAGACCGGACAAAGGTGGACGCCCGCTTGAAGCGCGCATCTACATCGTTTTGCGAGACACAACGATGTACAGGCCGATACGGCTAGACCTCCCTGGCCGCATACGCATGGCGAAGGGCTGCCATGCGCTCAGCGCATTACCGGCGGAACAGACCGCGGTCAATTTCGCGCTGGCGGAACTCGAGGTCGACATTCGATACCGAGCCGCTGAGGTATTCGAATTCGCGTTCCTGCGAGGTCTTGCCACGAACGGCACGGGCGATTTTGCGAAGCGGAGTAAACATGATTTTCGGTCCTTTCGGTTTGGAACTGGCGTTTCTCATCGGTGTAAGTTCACCGGCACGCCGCGTTTCCTTCTCTTCAATTTCTGAAAGGAAGATAGCCACAAACCGTCTCCGCGACCAGAGACAGGAAAAGGCCGCTGCCATGCATTCAGCGCATAACAGCGGCCTTCAGGTATTTTCCAGAGATCAAAAATGCCTCAATCGAAGGCACGCGTGACAGTTGACACGCAATCCAGATCCTTGAGCTGCGACAGCAACTGGTTCAGCTGCCGCAAATCCCAGACTTCGACATCCAGTGCCAGCTCGGAGAAGTCCGTACCGATGCGGACCATGTTGAGCCCGCGGATGTTGACGTCGAGTGTTGCGATCGATTGCGCCACCGAGGCGAGCGTGCCCGGCTCGTTCAGCGCATTGATCATCACCCGCGCCATGAAGCGCGACTTGTTTGCTTCGTCCAGATCCCAGCGCACATCGATCCAGCGTTCCGGCTCGTCGTCAAAACGCTGAAGCGCCGGCGCCTGAATGGGATAGATGGTGATGCCCTTGCCTTTTTCCATGATGCCGACGATGCGATCACCCGGAACCGCGCCGGCGGAACCGAAATGCACGTCGACATTGCCGGAAAGACCACGGATGGGCAGCGGGTCTGGCCCGTCCAGCATTTCGGCCGCGCCGTCATCTTCCAGAACGGAGCGCGACTTGCCGGGAATCTTGAAGACCATGCCGGAGGCGCTGCGCATGTTGAACCAGCCATCGTCGCCGGTCATCTTCACCGTCACACGCTCGTCCTGATAATCCGGGAACACCGCGCGCAGGACATCGAGTGAGGAAACCTCGCCACGGCCAACGGCGGCGATGGCATCCTCGACATCCTTCTGCGCCAGGCGATGCAGCACGGGTTTCAGCGCTTCCCGCGAGAAGGCCTTGCCGGCACGCTCGAAGGTGCGCTCGAGAATACGATAGCCGAGGCCGGAATATTGCTTCCGGATGGCCATACGGGTGGCGCGGCGAATGGCAGAGCGGGCCTTGCCCGTGACCACCACTTCTTCCCATGCGGCGGGCGGCACCTGCACGCCGGAGCGGATGATTTCCACCTCGTCGCCATTGTTGAGCCGGGTCACGAGCGGCATGATCCGCCCGTTGATCTTGGCGCCGACCGTGGTGTCGCCGATATTGGTGTGCACCGCATAGGCGAAATCGATGGGCGTTGCGCCACGCGGCAGGGCAATCAGCTTGCCCTTGGGCGTGAAGCAGAAAACCTGGTCCTGGAAAAGTTCGAGCTTGGTGTGCTCGAGGAATTCTTCCGGGCTGTCGCCTTCTGCCAGCGATTCGATGGTGTGGCGCAGCCAGGAATAGGCATTGCTTTCTTTCGAAAGCAGGTCGCCCTCCCCGTTTTCGCCATCCTTGTAGAGCGCATGGGCGGCGATGCCGAATTCGGCGATCTCGTGCATGCGCTTGGTGCGAATCTGCAGTTCGATACGCTGGCGCGACGGGCCGACGATCGTGGTGTGGATGGAGCGATAGTCGTTCTGCTTCGGCGTGGAGATGTAATCCTTGAAGCGACCAGGAACCACGCGCCAGCGGGTGTGCACGATGCCAAGCGCCCGGTAGCAGGCGGGGATATCATCGACCAGAATGCGGAAGCCGTAGACGTCGGACAGTTGCTCAAAAGAGAGCGACTTCGACTGCATCTTGCGGAATACCGAATACGGTTTTTTCTGTCGGCCTTTTACGCCCGCACCCAAAAGGCCGTTGGCCACCAGCAACTCCCGCAGTTCGTCCTCGATCTTCTTGATCAGGCCTTCATTGCGGGTTTCCAGTTCCTGCAGGCGGTTGGTGACCGTCTCATAGGCTTCCGGGTTGAGATAACGGAAGGACAGATCCTCCAGCTCGTCGCGCATATCCTGCATACCCATGCGGCCGGCGAGCGGCGCATAGATTTCCATGGTCTCCTCGGAAATGCGGCTGCGCTTGTCGGCCGGCATATATTCCATGGTACGCATGTTGTGCAGGCGGTCGGCGAGCTTCACCAGGAGAACGCGAACGTCGTCGGAAATGGCGAGCAGCAATTTGCGCAGGTTCTCAGCCTGCTTCGCCTTGCGGGTGACGAGATCGAGCTTCTTGAGTTTGGTGAGCCCTTCCACCAGTCGGCCGATATCTTCGCCGAACAATTCGTCGATTTCAGCGCGAGTGGCGGTAGTGTCCTCGATCGTATCGTGCAGCAGCGCCACCGCGATAGTCGATTCGTCGAGATGCATTTCGGTGAGGATCGCGGCAACTTCCAGCGGATGCGAAATATAGGGGTCGCCATTGGCCCGCTTCTGCTGGCCATGTTTCTGCATGGCATACACATAGGCCTTGTTCAGCAGGGCCTCATTCGCATCCGGTTTGTATTTTTGAACCCGCTCGACGAGTTCGTATTGCCGCATCATGCGATATTCCACAAAAAGAAAGCGCGCCAACCATGGGGTCGGCGCACAATGCTGCATCAATAGGGATCAGATTATGACGGCAACTATTGACAGACGGTAACCACCGCCCGGCAAAGACGTCATAAAATCCTATCAATAATCGTCATTTTTTTCCGGCGGCACAAGGCCTTCGATGCCAGCCAGCAGTTCTTCCTCCGACATCTGGTCGAAAGTCACGGTTTCCGGCTGGTCGTCGTCTTCGCTGTCGGCAGATGCGGCTGCAAGCGTAACCGGATCGGGCTCGGGCTCGTCAACTTCCACATGCTTCTGCAGCGAATGGATGAGGTCTTCCTTCAGATCGTCGGGAGACAGGGTCTCGTCGGCGATTTCGCGCAGCGCCACGACAGGGTTTTTGTCGTTATCGCGGTCAACCGTGATGGAGGACCCTTGAGAAATCTGGCGCGCACGGTGGCTGGCGAGAAGCACCAGTTCGAAACGGTTGTCTACTTTATCAATGCAATCTTCAACTGTGACGCGGGCCATTGCCTGTCCTTTGCGTGTCGTAATGT
>JAEXMK010000019.1 GCA_023444445.1 Pseudomonadota bacterium
AAGAGCTAAACTTGTTTACTGAAATTATGATCGTGGTCCTGCTCACCGTATTGAACGGTGTGCTTGCCATGTCCGAGCTTGCCGTTGTCTCCTCCAGACCGGCGAGGCTCAAGGTGCTTGCCGCGCAGGGCAGCAGGGGCGCCACCATGGCGCTCGGCCTTTCCGAAAATCCCGGACGCTTTCTTTCCACGGTGCAGATCGGCATCACGCTGGTCGGCGTTCTGTCCGGTGCGTTTTCCGGCGCCACGCTTGGCGCCCGGTTCACCGCATGGCTTATGGAGCAGGGCGTTCACGACCGTGCCGCCGATGCAATCGGTGTCGGCTCGGTCGTCATTGCCATCACTTATCTCTCGCTGATTGTCGGCGAGCTGGTGCCCAAGCAGATCGCTCTGCGCGATCCTGAAAAGATTGCCGCCCGTGTCGCGCCAACCATGGTGATGCTTTCGCGGGTCGGCGCGCCGCTGGTGTGGCTGCTGGATAAATCCGGTAAGGTCGTCCTCGCCCTTCTTGGCCATAGCGGTGAGTCCAACGCCTCGGTGACGGACGATGAAATCCGCACTGTTCTCGCCGAGGCCCATAGCGCCGGCGTGATCGAGACCGAGGAATCGGCGATGATCACCAGCGTCATGCGTCTTGCCGACCGCAATGCGCGTGGCCTGATGACGCCGCGTCGCGATGTGGAAGTGGTCGATATCGAAGACAGCGCGGAGGAAATCCGTGAGCAGCTGCGCCAGACGCAGCGCTCGCGCCTGCCGGTGCGCAACGGTGCTTCGGATGAAATTCTGGGCGTGCTGTTCGCCAAGGACGCCTTTGATGCTCTTGCTTCCGGCAAGGAGCTGGATGTCCGTGAGCTTCTGCGCGAGGTTCCCGTTGTCTCGGATCTGACGAGCGCGGTGGATGTCATCCAGTCGCTACGCCGCTCCACCGTGCACATGGTGCTGGTCTATGACGAATATGGTCATTTCGAAGGTATCGTCAGCTCCGGCGACGTTCTTGAGGCCATCACCGGCGCGTTCCAGGAAGACAATGACGAAGAACCTGCTATGGTCGAGCGCGACGACGGTTCGTTCCTCGTCGCCGGCTGGATGCCGGCCGATGAATTTGCCTATCGCATGGGATTCCAGATCGACGAGGATGCCGAGTTCGAGACCGTTGCCGGTCTGGTGCTCGATGAATTCCGCCGCCTGCCGGAGCTGGGTGAACATGTCACCCGCAACGGCTGGCGTTTCGAAGTCATCGACCTCGATGGCCACCGTATCGACAAGGTGCTTGTGAGCCGAGCCGCCTGATGCAGGGCGATGCAACGGAAAAAGCAAGATTGCGCGGCGAAAGGCTCGCCGCGCGTGACGCATTGCCGCCAGCCGAGCGGCAGAAGAAGAGCTTGTCGATGACGGCGCACGGTGCCTCCGGCATTCCTTTTGGGCCAGGCACCGTCATTTCCGGTTTCATGCCCATCCGTTCAGAGGCTGATACAAGGCCTCTGATGGAGGCATTGCGTGCAAGGGGCGGGCGTCTCGCCCTTCCCGTGGTGCTCGACGGTGAAACGATCGTTTTTCGGGCCTTCGAAGCGGATACGCCACTGGTGAAGACCGGTTTCGGCACGACCGGCCCGAGCGAGGATGCGGACGTTGTTGATCCGGACATTCTGCTTGTGCCCCTTTCCGTCTTTGATGGCGCGGGGCAGCGCGTCGGTTATGGTGCGGGTCACTATGACCGCGCTATTGCGAGACTACACGCCAAGGGCCGTCAGCCCGTCCTCATAGGCGTCGCCTTTGATTGCCAGGAAGTGCCATCCGTCCCGGCGGAGCCGCATGACGTGCCGCTCCACGCCATTCTGACGGAAAGCGGTCTACGCTGGTTTTCTGCCCCGTCATCGATCTCCGATGGTGGGCAAAAGGCGCTTTAGCACTTTTTAAAAGATGGATTACCCGCTAGAGGGGACGGAATTTTTAAAACATGCGCAAGATCGGGGCGGGTGAATGAGGCTTCTTTTTCTCGGAGACATGGTTGGCAAGACCGGACGCACGGCTGTCTGGGAGCGATTGCCGGGGCTGATTTCCGATCTGAAGCTCGATTTCGTCATCGTCAACGGTGAAAACGCCGCCGGCGGTTTCGGTATTACCGAGGATATCTATCTCGAAACCATCAATGCCGGTGCCGATGTGGTGACGACAGGCAACCATGTCTGGGATCAGAAGGAGGCTGTCTCCTTCTGCGAGCGCCACGACCAGTTCCTGCGGCCGGCGAATTATCCCGAGGGTACACCCGGTAAGGGCTCGGGCATGTTTTATGCCCGCAATGGGGCACGTATCCTCGTCGCCAACATCATGGGCCGGGTGTTTATGCATCCGGAATTGGACGATCCCTTCAAGTCGGCGGAAACAATTCTTGCCGCCTGCCCGCTGAAGGAACAGGCCGACGCCATCATCTTCGATTTCCATGCCGAGGCGACCAGCGAAAAGCAGTGTTTCGGCCATTTCGTCGATGGCCGTGCGAGCTTCGTCGTCGGCACCCATACCCATGTCCCGACGGCCGACGCGCAGATATTGAATGGCGGCACGGCCTATATGTCTGACGCTGGCATGTGCGGTGACTATGACAGTTCGCTTGGCATGGAGAAGGAAGAGCCGATCAACCGCTTCATTTCCAAAATGCCGAAAGGCCGCTTCGAGGCTGCGAGCGGGCCCGCGACGATCTGCGGCGTTGGCGTTGAAATTTCCGACCGTACCGGGCTTGCCGAAAAGATTGCGCCGCTGCGCATCGGTCCGCGGCTTTCGGAAACGCTGCCTTCCTTCTGGGCGTAACTTCTGCGGTGAGCGTTCACAATGACGAGAGTCTGAGCTTTCCGACCGTCTTGTAACTGGACGCCTCGCAAAACCTGCCTCATCCTCTCAACCTTCGCAAGTTCAGGGGAGTGGCATGATGCTGCGCGTGCTAATGCTTGCAATGACAGGGCTGATCGCCTGTGCGGGAGCCGCCTTTTCCCAGTCGGCAAGCCGGCCACCCGTCAGCCAGTGCCAGGCGATTGCCCGAAATATTCCCGGGGTCATGTTCGCGAGCTTCAATACGCCTGGCGTCCAGCTGGCGCAGGCGGCGGCGAAGAAGGAAGAGGTGAAGATCAGCTTCATCGGCCATTCCACCTACCTTATCGAAAGTCCTGATGGCGTGACGATCGCCACCGACTATAACGGCGTCTACCGTCCGCCCGTCACGCCGACCGTGGTAACGATGAACCGGGCGCATTCCACCCATTTCACCCTCAGTCCGGACCCGGCCATTCAATATGTGCTGCATGGCTGGAGTGACACGCCAGGGGAAAAGGCCGAGCACAGGGTGCTGGTAGGCGATGTCTATATTCGCAATGTCGCGACCGATATCCGCAACCGCTGGGGCGATTACGAATCCTTCCAGGAAAACGGCAATTCCATCTTCATCTTCGAAGTGGCGGGGCTTTGCATCGGCCACCTCGGTCATCTGCACCATGAGTTGACGGACACGCATTATGCCGAAATAGGCCGCCTGGATGTGTTGATGGTGCCGGTGGATGGCGGTCTGACCATGGGGGCAGACAGCATGAGCAGGGTGGTAAAACGCCTGCGCTCCGCGCTGATCCTGCCAATGCACAGGACCGGGCCGCCGCTTGAGCAGTTTCTGACGATGTTCGGGAAGAGTTTTCAGATCGCCTACGCCACGGAGCCGGTGATCCGTGTCTCGATGAGAAACCTTCCCCGCCAGCCGCAGATACTGGTGCCGAAAGGCATGTAGCTTATGGCGGGCGGGGAAGGCCGGGGGAGCTGTTAATCAGGCAAAGGTGAGGTGCTGTCGCACGCCTACATCAGGCGTCTTGTCATCCGACATATTCGCCTTGGCGATTTCCCAGCCGAATTTCAGCGTGCTGTCGGTCGAGGCCCAGATGTCGGCATCATCGACGTGAAGGGCCAGCATCGTCAGCTGCGGATCGCTTTTGCCGTGCTCGTACCAGGCGGCGGTGACGGAATTCCAGTATTCGTCGATCTTCGCCCGGTCGTCCCGCGCCTCCAGAATGCCGGAGAGGCTGGCGTGGTAATCATGGTCCTTGCCGACGAGGCAGAAGTGCGCCCGTGAGCCTGACTTCAGCGACTTTACGAGATCGGTATCCTTTTTGGAGAAAAACCATATGGTGTTGGTCTTCGGGTCAGCATGGGGTGCCATGGGCTGCATGTGGTTATGCAGGCCTTCCAGACCGAGCATGCCGGCATGGACGGAATTGATCTCGTCCCAGAGCTGGCGGGCCGGGGCTTCTTTTGCTTCAGTCAGGCTGACCATATGTTTTCTCCTTCCGGTTTCTTTTGCTGCGACGGAGAGAAATCCATGCCCTCATATGCCGCGTTCATGGTCAAAACGAGGAGCGGTTAAATCAGTTCCTTCTGTTGTTGCGGCAATAGAAAGTGCTTGCGGGCTTGAATGGCGCGCCTATCGCACTTATAAGGCCCGCAATCTCCAAATTAAGACAATCGGGTTTTCCATGGCTGGTCATTCACAGTTCAAGAACATCATGCACCGCAAGGGCAAGCAGGACTCCGTTCGGTCCAAAATGTTTTCCAAGCTTGCGCGTGAAATCACCGTTGCGGCGAAGGCGGGCATGCCCGACCCGGCCATGAACGCGCGCCTGCGTTTGGCGATCCAGAACGCCAAGGCTCAGTCCATGCCGAAGGACAATATCGAGCGCGCCATCAAAAAGGCTTCCGGTGCAGACAGCGAAAACTACGATGAGGTCCGTTATGAGGGTTACGGCCCGGGCGGCGTTGCTGTCGTTGTCGAAGCCCTGACCGACAACCGCAACCGCACAGCTTCCAACGTGCGCTCCATCTTCACCAAGGCTGGCGGCGCTCTCGGCGAAACCGGTTCAGTGTCCTTCTCCTTCGATCGCGTTGGCGAAATCACCTATAAGGCCCAAGTCGGCGATGCCGACAAGGTTATGGAAGCGGCCATCGAAGCGGGTGCTGACGATGTCGAATCGTCCGAAGACGGCCACACCATCATCTGCGGTTTCGAAGCCATGAACGAGGTTTCCAAGGCGCTGGAAGGCGTGCTCGGCGAAGCTGAAAGCGTCAAGGCCATCTGGAAGCCGCAAAACACGGTGCCGGTGGATGAAGAAAAGGCGCAGTCGCTGATGAAGCTCATCGACAATCTCGAAGATGATGACGACGTGCAGAGCGTCTATTCCAACTTCGAAGTTTCCGAAGAAATTCTCGCCAAGCTTTCCGCCTGACGTTTCATGTTTCAAAAAAAGCCCCGGTAGCAATCCGCTCCGGGGCTTTTTGTTTAGGCGGCCTTCTTTATGGCGGTCCGCACATCAGCGAAAATTTCCACGGAACGAAGCCGCTTTTCGATGTCGTGGATCGGCATCGAGACGATCAGCTCATCCGCCTGGGTTTCCGCGAGGAACCCGTCAAGGTGGCGCTCGATGGTCTGGGGTGAACCTACGGCGGCGAAACGCAGGGTGTGTTCGACCGAGAAACGTTCCATCTCGTTCCAGTAATCGTCCATGCTGTGCACCGGTTTCGGAAACGGCGTGCGCACATTGCGGCGCAAATTGACGAATTGCTGCTGCGATGAGGTGAAGAGATGCTGCGCCTCCTCATCCGTCTCGGCGCCGACACCCATGACACCCACCATCACATAGGGCTTGTCCAGCACCTCGGAGGGCTGGAAACGCTCGCGATAGATATGGATTGCCTCCATCAGCATGTCAGGGGCGAAATGCGAGGCGAAGGAATAGGGCAGGCCGAGCGCTGCGGCGAGGTGCGCACTGTAGGTGCTTGAGCCTAGCAGCCAGATCGGCACGTTTGAATTCATGCCCGGCACGGCGAGGATCGCCTGATCTGGCTGCGGTGGGCCAAGGTAACGCTGGAGTTCGACGATGTCGTGCGGGAAGTTTTCCGCGCCGGCATCCAGGTTGCGGCGAAGCGCCCGCGCCGTGCGCATGTCGGTTCCGGGAGCACGGCCAAGACCGAGATCAACGCGGCCGGGCAGAAGGGCTGCGAGCGTGCCGAACTGCTCGGCAATGACCAGCGGCGAGTGATTGGGCAGCATGATGCCGCCCGAACCGACGCGGATATGTTTCGTGGCGGCACCCACATGGGCGATGACAAGCGAGGTTGCGGCGCTGGCAATGCCAGGCATACCGTGATGTTCCGCCAGCCAGATGCGGTTATAGCCGTGTTCTTCAGCCTTGATCGCCATGCGGCGGGAATTTTCGAGCGCCGCGCTGACGCTCTCGCCTTCGCCGATCGGCGAAAGGTCGAGAATGGAAAAGGGGATCATCGGACGCTCCTGCAGAAATTAAGTCGTTTCTGCGGATGTAAGACAAATGTCTCGATTTACCAGAGAAGTCGCGTAGAATTGAAGGATGGTTCAAAAAAATTGGGGCCTCCGAAGAGGCCCCGATTTTTGCCGTGCGCTTGCAGCTTAACTGGCGCGCCTGAATTGGCTGCCGCCGCGAGACGTTGCCGCGTCATTCGCTGAGGCCAGTGCGAATTGTCCAAGCCTGCCGTCCATCTCACCAGCCTCGGAAGCGAGGTTATGAATGGCCGCCGTCGTTTCTTCCACCATCGCTGCATTCTGCTGGGTCATCGTATCAAGGCTGGCCACGGTGCTGTTGATTTCAGAAAGCGTGTGCGCTTCCTCGCGGGTCGATTCCATGATCTCTTCAATGCGCGTGCTGATGGTTTGCACGTGCTTGCCGATGCCGGTGAGCGAAGCGCCTGCCTTTTCCACCAGCGCCACGCCGGCGGAAACCTCGTCGGTGGAGCGTTTCAAAAGGCTGGTGATTTCCTTTGCGGCGGCCGCTGAACGCTGAGCCAGTTCGCGTACCTCCTGCGCCACGACGGCAAAACCCTTGCCCGCGTCGCCGGCCCGCGCTGCTTCCACACCGGCATTCAAGGCAAGGAGGTTGGTCTGGAAGGCGATTTCGTCGATAACGCCGATAATCTGGTTGATCTGGCGCGACGAGGTCTGGATCGCCTCCATGGCGGCGATTGTCTGCTCCATCACGCGGCTGGATGCGGTTGCTTCCGTGCTCGCGTCACGGGCGATCCGCGTTGCCTGCTCGGCGCGCTCGATCTGATCGCGAACGGCCTCGGTAATCGCCTTGATGGCGCTGGCCGTTTCGGTGATGGAAGCCGCCTGCCGTTCGGTGCGTTCCGCCAGCTGATCGGCCCCCACCCGCATTTCCTCGGAACCGCCACGAACGGCAGCGGAGTTGCCACCGATCGCCTGCATTGTCTCGCTGAGCCGGGCAAGTGCCGTATTGAAGTTATGGCGCAGGCTTTCCAGATCGTCTGGGAAGACGGTGTCTATGCGATAGGCGAGATTGCCATTTGCCAGCCGGTCGAGCCCCTCATCCAGAGACTGCACGACCATCTGCAAGGTGCCGGCCTCAGCCTCTCGCTCGGCAAGATGCGCTTGCCGCGCCATTTCGGCTTCTTCCCGTGTGCGTGAAGCAGTCTCTTCCATTTCCCGTTGAAGGATGAGCTTTTCACGGAAACTGCCGAGCGCCCGTGCCATTCGGCCGATCTCGTCCTTCCGGTCCTGATTGCCGATTTCGGCATCGAGACGGCCCGCTGCCACTTCGCCGGTCAGCCCGGCAAGTTTTTCCAGCGGAGCGAAAAGGCGCCGCGCAAAGAAGGCCGTTGCCGCGCACATGGCGGCCAGAACGCAGAGGCCGATCACGGCAAGGGTGCCGGCGATTGAGATGGAGCCGGCATTCAACTCGCTGCGCAACATGCTTTCCACCGCAAGATATTTTTCGCCGGCGAAAGAGAAGGGGCGGGCATAGGCATTGGCCTCCCCATCGGCGCGGTCGATCGTGGCGACGGTCATGCCTGTCGCGTTCAGCGCCTGCCCCTGGAAATCATAAATTGCCGGATCAAGGCTGACGAGTTTGGTACCATCCACACCGAGAACCTTGCCATCGGCGGAAATGATCGCGGACTGTTCGGAACTGCCCGCCGAGACACCCTTCGTCAAAATCTGGCTGAAGACGTCTTCCTTCACGCGGAAGAGGACGATGCCCTTGAATGCGCCGAACTTGACGACCGGGACGCCGAAATAGATGCCGGCTTCTTTCGTGGCGGCATCGATGCGCAGGCCGGAAAAGCTGGTCTGTGCCACATCGTTGACCGCTTTTTCAGCATTCGCTGCGCCGCGCGCGAAGGCCGAGCCAAGGCCGCTTTCCGTCCAGACCCCCGACGTTACGGTTTCCCCGAAAGCCGGGCCCTTGAGATAGGAATAATAGACCGCCCCGGCGGGATCGATGAAGAGGACGTCGCTGAACGGGGTTCCCTTCAGATAACCGGCTACATCCGTCTGGGTCTTTTCATGGGTGGAATAATAAAAGCCGCTCGGATTTTCCGGCTTGATCAGCTTTTCCTTTTCGCCGAAGGGATTTTCCTTGACGAAGACGCGTTGCAGTTCCGCCTTTGCGTCGCCGGAATTCTTCTGCACGGTGCCCCAGCCGCTGCGCATGGAGACAACCGCCATCTGCAGGGATTCGATCTTGGCGATGGAATCCGCCTGTGTCTTCAGCTGCTCGAGGCGTTCCTGAAGCATGTCGCCGCGGAAGACGAGGATGCTTTCCATGGATTTCGACGCCTGCTCTTCAAGAACGCGGCTGCTGCTCTGATAGCCGAGAAGTGTCAGTGCCCCGGTTGAGATTGCCATCAGCGCCAGGAAAATGACGAGCACCTTGGTGGATATCGAATGAAAACGGTTCAGCATGGCTGATGCAGCCCCCAATGCCGGATCAGTTCCTGCGCCATGCATGAATGGCGCCATTGGACGGCTGATGTGGCGAACATATTATGCTGCGGCTCATCATGTCCGCAGCTCCCCATTTTGTTTTTGTGGGCGAACAATGCGGTACGCGGTTTAAGCAGAGGTAAATGCTGCACTGCAAATTTGATGAATGTTGTCGTTTTGTTCACTTATCGCTGGCAGGGTCGCAACCGGAAAGATAAGGTAGCTCATGCAAAAGACGATTCGAATCATCGGCATCGACCCCGGGTTGCGGCGCACCGGCTGGGGTGTCATCGACACCCTCGGCAACAGCCTGAGGTTCGTTGCTTCCGGCACGGTGACCTCAGATGGCGATATGGACCTCGCCTCCCGGCTTTGCCAGCTGCATGACGGGCTGGCGGAAATCGTACACAGCCATCAGCCCGACGAGGCAGCCGTGGAGCAAACCTTCGTCAACAAGGATGCGGTTGCGACCCTGAAACTTGGCCAGGCGCGCGGCATTGCCATGCTGGTGCCGGCACGCGCTGGGTTGCCGGTTTTCGAATATGCGCCGAATGCGGTCAAGAAGGCCGTCATCGGCGTTGGGCATGGCGAAAAACAGCAAATTCACATGATGTTGAAAATCCTGATGCCGAAGGCCGAATTCAAGGGTAACGATGCAGCGGACGCGCTCGCCATCGCCATCTGCCACGCCCATAATCGCGGCGGTGACAGGATACGGCGGCTCCTGGCGGCCGGTTGAATATAATGTCTCATTGAGCAGGCGGCATCATGATCGGAAAACTCAAAGGCAGCATCGAGGAAATCGGCACGGATTACGTGCTGGTGGACGTGCATGGCGTCTGTTACGTCGCCTATTGTTCGGCGCGCACCCTGTCGAAAATCGGCTCCGTGGGTGAGGCGGTGGTGCTTTTCATCGAAACCTATGTGCGTGAAGATCAGCTGAAGCTCTTCGGCTTTCTTTCGGCGCTGGAGCGGGAGTGGTTCAATCTTCTGCAGAGCGTGCAGGGGGTCGGCTCCAAAGTGGCGCTTGCCGTCCTGTCGACGCTCTCTCCTTCGGAACTCGCCAACGCCATTGCACTTCAGGACAAGGTGATGATTTCGCGTGCGCCCGGCGTAGGGCCGAAAGTGGCAGTGCGCCTTGTGACCGAGCTTCGTAACAAGGCGCCCGCCTTTGCCGGAGATGCCTCTGCCTCCATCGGCCTCAAGCAGGAACTTGGGGAGGGTGTCGCCTCCGCGCCGGTGGCGGATGCCGTTTCTGCGCTCACGAATCTCGGCTATTCGCGCGATCAGGCAGCCAATGCGGTTGCCGCTGCGCTGAAGAATGGCGGAGAGGGGGGGGACAGTGCCAAGCTCATCCGGCTCGGGCTGAAGGAGCTTTCGCGGTAGGGACTGCCTGTCAATCGGACGAGGCACCATACCCATGCTGAATTTCGTGAAGCGCGTCGTTGCGATAGTCATGATATAGCGGCGTTCACCTGATGAATTCGACTAGAACAATGGAATGCCCTGAATGAGCGATGCGGACAGATTGATTACTCCGGAAAAGCGCGGCGAGGACATCGACACCACGCTGCGCCCGCAGTCGCTGGATGATTTCACAGGCCAGGCCGAAGCCCGCGCCAATCTCAAGGTGTTTATCGAGGCCGCCAAGAACCGTGGCGAGGCGCTGGATCATGTGCTGTTCGTTGGCCCGCCCGGCCTTGGCAAGACGACACTGGCACAGATCATGGCCAAGGAACTCGGCGTGAACTTCAAGTCCACGTCCGGGCCCGTCATTGCCAAAGCGGGTGATCTCGCAGCCCTTCTCACCAATCTCGAGGAGCGCGACGTGCTCTTCATCGATGAAATCCACCGGCTCAACCCGGCGGTGGAGGAAATCCTCTATCCGGCCATGGAGGATTTCCAGCTCGATCTCATCATCGGGGAGGGACCGGCGGCGCGCTCGGTGAAGATCGATCTCTCCAAATTCACGCTTGTGGCCGCTACCACCCGTCTCGGCCTGCTGACGACGCCGCTTCGCGACCGTTTCGGCATTCCCGTTCGGTTGGCTTTCTACACCGTCGATGAACTTGAACTGATCGTGCGGCGCGGCGCGCGGCTGATGGGTCTCAACATGACGGACGAGGGTGCACGCGAGGTGGCGCGGCGCGCGCGCGGCACACCGCGCATTGCCGGGAGGCTTCTGCGCCGCGTGCGGGATTTCGCCGAAGTGGCGCGGGCGCCAGCCGTCACCCGCGAGATTGCCGACGAGGCTTTGACGCGGCTTCTGGTCGACAATATGGGCCTCGATCAGCTGGACATGCGGTATCTCACCATGATCGCCGTCAATTTCGGCGGCGGCCCTGTCGGCATCGAAACCATCGCCGCTGGTCTTTCGGAACCGCGCGATGCCATCGAGGACATTATCGAGCCCTATATGATCCAGCAGGGCTTCATCCAGCGCACGCCGCGCGGGCGTATCCTGACCGGGACAGCCTGGAAACATTTGGGCATGCAACCCCCGAAGGACCTCGAGGCGGCGCAGTTTCGGCTGACGCTGGAGGATGATTGAGGGAACAAAGCAGACTTTCCGGCCTTGATCGTCTTTGAAACGGAGATGATCATGTCGGCATATCGCAAGGGTACGAAGGTTCGCTGGAAATGGGGCAATGGAACCGGAGAAGGAAAAATCGTCGAGACCTTCACGGA
The DNA here is from genome assembly GCA_023444445.1 of Pseudomonadota bacterium. Classification (GTDB taxonomy): domain Bacteria; phylum Pseudomonadota; class Alphaproteobacteria; order Rhizobiales; family Rhizobiaceae; genus Agrobacterium. The sequence goes on from JAEXMK010000019.1 coordinate 11,470, forward strand.
AGATGTGGAGAAGACGATTTCCGGTTCCAAGATAAAACGCAAGGCAAGCAAGGACGAACCCGCCTATCTCATCGAGCAGAACGATGGTGCGAGGGTTCTGAAGAGCAAATCCGAGCTTGAACACGCCGATTGAGAGGCGTCCATAAAAGGGAAGCCCATGCCTTACGATCCGTTGCGGGTTTTCCGCAAACTCGCTCGCAATAACCGGCTGGCCAATTTCAGGCTGCATAAGGCCTGTCTTGAGCTTTCACAGGATGATCTCGTTGCGCACCGAGTGAGTTTCTTCCCCACGCTCAGGGCAACGCTAAATCATATCTACATTGTCGACCGGTTTTATATCGATGCCCTTCAGGGCGGCACGCTTGGTTATGCCGCTTTTGTCGATGACGAACCCTTCGCCACCATGGCGGCGCTGCACGAGGCGCAGGTGGCGCTTGACGAGGTGTTGATTGCCTTTGTCGATGGGCTCGATGAAGACGGCCTTGCTGCGATTGTTGATATCCATCGTGGCACGCGTATTCAGCAGGATCGCTGCGACGATGTCCTGTCCCATCTCTTCCAGCATCAGACACACCATCGCGGACAAGTGCATGCGATGTTGTCGGGAACACCTGTCAAGCCGCCGCAACTGGATGAATTCATTGTGGGAGATGATGCAAAAGCGAGAAAAGACGACATGGATGCGTTAGGGTGGATGGAAAACCATTTGATGTTTCCAGCCCGCAGGCCAGTACCATGACGCACGATAGCAAGCACGACACCCGCATCCGCATGAAATTTAAGCCGAAGCGCATCTTCCAGATGCGTGTTGCAGGGCTGGCGTTTCGCGATGGCCATGTGCTGGTGCACCGGGCAACGCATGAAAAATTCTGGACCTTTCCGGGTGGCCGCGCCGAGATGGGCGAACGTTCCGACGAAACGCTGGCGCGTGAAATGGTCGAGGAACTTGGCGTCGAGGCCAAGGTCGGACGGCTCCTCTGGGCAGTGGAGAATTTTTTCCACTACGAGGGCAAGGACTGGCACGAACTCGGATTTTATTACCTGATGGATTTGCCGGACACACTCGCATTTCATCCCTCTGACATCATCCACCGCGTTCAGGACGGCGATAATGAGCTTGAGTTCCGCTGGGTCGCGGCAACTCGGCAGGCATTGACGGAGCTCGATATTCCGCCCTATTTCATCGCCGACGAAATAGAGAACCTGCCGAAGGCCACACGACATCTCGTCTGGCGTGACGGTGATCTGGACGATAAATGACCTCTGCGCCTGAACGCCACATGATCCGGCTGGACCGGAAACCTCAGCTTTTCAGCATGCGGGTTGCGGCGCTGATTTTCCAGAATGATCATCTTCTCGTTCACGAAGGTCGTCCCCCTGCGACCGAAATTCTCAAGGAGACACTATGAACGAGCTTATGGTTTCGCTTTCAGGCGAACTCATCGAACATGGCCACCGCCTGACCCAGCGGGTCTATTATGAGGATACGGATTTTTCCGGTCTCGTTTATCACGCGCGTTATCTGCATTTTCTCGAGCGTGGCCGCACCGATTACCTGCGTTGCCTCGGCTGCGAACAAAGCGCGCTTCTGACTGCCGATGAGGAGGGTCTGGTCTTCGTTGTTCACCGCATGGAGATCGATTTCAAGAGCCCGGCGCGGATGGACGACGTCTTGACCATCACCACCATCACCGAGAAGGCCGGCGGCGCGAATATGGTGCTCAATCAGGAAATCCGGCGCGGTGAAACGCTGCTTGTCGCCGCCCAGGTCATCATCGCCGTCATCAATGCCAATGGTCGGCCAAGGCGCCTTCCGGAGACGGTAGCGGAAAAATTCCTGAAGTAATTGACGGGCCCATCCAGTAAATCCAACCGGCGTGGCCCGGCTGTAACACTCCTTTAACCATAATGGTGTCTTACTTTAGCAACTGGCATTTGTGCGGCGCACGCCTTCCTTTCACCAAATTTATTGGCAAGTAAGGCTTACTGGCAAGTATCGGG
>JAEXMK010000023.1 GCA_023444445.1 Pseudomonadota bacterium
AGACTTCGTTAACCATCTCGCCTTTAAAAAGTCGGTATTGATTCCTCGAAGAGCAGGGTGCCCGCGTGACGACGAGTTCAGAAGTAATCGCCTTTCCGGCAAAGAACCGCATTGCCGACGTAAAACGATGTGCAACCATGCTCGACCGGCTGCATGGTGTGGAGGCGAATGATTTCTGGCGCAGGGAGTGCCGTGAACTGGCCGCCCGTCTGACGGCGCTTGGCTATGAGGACGCCGCCATGCGGCGCGAGGTCATGGAATTTCAAAACGCCGTGCAGGCTGAATTGTGGGCGGGGGATGCTGCGCCCGAGGCACGCCGCGATACCCATTGATGGTTCTTTTTCTTTATTAAAAAAGCCGGCGGGTCATAAACCAGCCGGCTTTTTTATTGGTTCGGGACGCCTCAGGAGGCGCCAGCGGCGCCGCGCGTGCGGGCAACGCCATCCAGTGCGGGCTTGTATTTAGGATCGAGTCGCGCCGCATGCGCATAGGACTTGGCAGCCTTGGCCATCTCACCGCGGCGCTCATAGACCAGCGCCTGGTTGGCCCAGGATTCCGCCACATTCCCATCAAGCGAAATGGCGTGGTTGAAATCGGCGAAGGCATTTTCATCGTCGTTCAGCGCGACATAAGAAAGGCCGCGACCATTATAGGGCTCGGGCGACGTCGACGACAGCGATATCGCCTTGGAGAAGTCCTCGATAGCCTGGGCGTGCTGGTTGCGCAGCTGGTAGATTAGGCCACGATTGTGCCAAGCGCGTCCGTCGGTGGTTTCCAGCTCGATGGCGCGGGAGAAATCATTGAAAGCTTCGTTCACGCGTCCGGACTGGCGGTAAAGATTGCCACGTCCGATCAGCGCCACATCGTAGCTCGGATTGATCTGCAGGGCGGCGTTGTAGTCCTGCAAGGCCTGCTGTTGCTGGCCGCTATTGCGGTAAACCAGCGCGCGGTTGGCGTAGGCCTGATAGAAGCGCGGGTTCAGCTGCAGCGCCTTGTTGAAGTCCTCGATGGCGCGGCGCGAATCGCCGGCGCGGCCGTAGGCCGAGCCGCGAACGTTGTAACCTTCAGGATCCTGGGGATTGGCGTTGATGACCGAGGTGAGCGAGGCGATGTTTTCCTGCGAACCCTGTGCACGGTCGATCCGGAACACATCTTCGGTCTGGTTGGATGTCGCGCAGCCGGAAAGACCGGCAAGGATGGTGCAGACGACCAGAGAAGCGCGGAACCCTCTGTTGTTTTTTAATGGCACCCGGCGCGCGGAGGCATCGGCGTTTTTCACAACACAGGCATCGACAGCGATCATTCGGTGTGGGTTCCCTCGCAGGCCGGTCTCACGATCGTTCACAAGAACATTCTCCGGCCACAAACACAAAGAGCGGCGGCGAATTGATCGCCCCCGCCCAACAAGCATTCAAAAACGTCCAAAAGACGGCCTATTAACGGCCTGCGCGGGGGGCTGCAACCAGACCTTCGCGCTGCGCACGCTTGCGTGCCAGCTTGCGAACGCGGCGAACGGCTTCTGCCTTTTCGCGAGCACGCTTCTGGGAGGGCTTTTCGTAATAATCGCGCATCTTCATTTCACGGAAAATGCCTTCGCGCTGCATCTTTTTCTTCAGGGCGCGGAGCGCCTGATCAACGTTATTGTCGCGGACTAGTACCTGCACGTTAAACCCGTTCCTTTAGTTTGGTTATCTTGCTGTGAGAATAAAGGCATTCGCACGCAAACAAAAAATGGTTCGTCCGGCTGTCGAGCTGGGCGATTGGTGACGTGCAATAACAGATCATTTGCGCCAAGTCCAGCCGGTAGCGCACAATCACCCGGCAAAATGCGGCTTATTCCGAATTCTGCCTGCGATGTCGAAACAAAATCATTGCGGCGTCGCAAAATGAATATTGCCTCCCATCACGATTTGCCATGTGTATGATATTGGCCGGGCTTATGTTGACGGCCGCTGGCCGGTTCTTGAGGAGCAGACTGCGAATGCGCAAATATTCCGTTTTTGCCGTGGCGCGTGAGGCGTTGCGGGGCCATAAAGGGTGGGATGCGCAATGGGCCTCACCCGAGCCGCGCAAGGACTATGATGTCATCATCATCGGCGGCGGCGGACATGGTCTGGGCGCCGCCTATTATCTGGCCAAGGAACACGGCATTACCAATGTCGCGGTTCTGGAAAAAGGCTGGCTCGGCGGCGGCAATACCGGCCGTAACACCACCATCATCCGCTCCAACTATCTCTATGAAGAGAGTATGGATATTTACGAGCATTCCCTGAAACTGTGGGAAGGCTTGAGCCAGGATCTCAACTACAACGTCATGTATTCGGCGCGCGGCGTGATGATGCTGTCGCACAATATCCATGACCGGCAGTCCTTCAGCCGCCATATCAATGCCAACCGTCTTTACGGCATCGACAATGAGTGGCTGACGCCGGAGCAGGCAAAGGCATACTGCCCGCCGCTCGATATATCAGGCAATGCGCGTTATCCAATCAATGGCGCGGCCCTTCAGCGCCGCGGCGGCACGGCTCGCCATGACGCTGTCGCCTGGGGTTATGCGCGTGCGGCCTCCGACCGCGGCGTGCACATCATTCAGAATTGCGAGGTCACGGGCATTCGCCGCGGACCGGACGGAGCGGTGACGGGTGTGGAGACCAATCGCGGTTTCATCGGCGCCAAGAAAATCGGGGTTTCTGCTGCCGGTCACTCCTCGGTCATCATGAAAATGGCGGATGTTCGCGTTCCCCTGCATTCAAACCCGCTGCAGGCGTTGGTGTCGGAGCCGCTGAAGCCGATCTTCCCCTGCGTCGTCATGTCCAACACGGTGCACGCCTATATTTCGCAATCCGACAAGGGCGAGCTGGTCATCGGTGCCGGCACCGACCAGTATAATTCCTATTCGCAGACCGGTGGTCTCCAGATCATCACCCACACGCTGGACGCCATCTGCGAGCTGTTTCCGATCTTCCGCCGTGTGAAGATGATGCGTCAGTGGGGTGGCATCACCGATAACACACCCGATCGTTCCGCCATCCAGAGCGTAACGCCGGTGCCGAATCTCTTCGTCAATTGCGGCTGGGGCACGGGTGGCTTCAAGGCGACGCCGGGCTCTGCCAATCTTTTTGCGCATCTCATCGCCCGCGGTGAACCGCATCGCCTGGCGGCCGGGCTGACGCTGGACCGGTTCCGTACCGGCCGCCTGATCGATGAGGCTGCCGCTGCCGCGGTGGCGCATTGATGCTGGCGGCTGCCATGCTTGCGATCAATATATCAGGCGCGGCCGAGGCCGTGCCCATCGGCAGCGTCATTCCCGAGGCCAGGGATTTTCGTAGTCAGAAGATTGCGAAGATGCAGGGTGAGAAAGACTGGCCGTTCAAGGCGGAAAAAGGCCTGCTTTTGTGTGCCCACAGTCTCGCGAACAAGATGGTCTATTTTGTCGGCGAGAATGAGGATGGCGAGCAGGATTATCCCTTCGCGATCGATACCGACATGATGGCGGTCGCCATCGTCAATATGGGCCGGGCCTCGGCGTTGCGCCCCTTTGATAATTTCGAGCAGCTTTTAAAGCGGCTTTCCCCTTTTGTAGCCATGGGGAAGCGGCTGTGTGACCAACCCGCCGGAACGATCCTTCCGGAAAATTCTCTCTAGGTGGAGCGACGATGCTTCTGATCCATTGCCCCTATTGCGGGGAAGACCGTTCCGAACTGGAATTCCGCTGGGCGGGCGAAGCCCATATCGCCCGGCCGGAAAACATCGCCGATATCTCCGATGAGGCCTTCGCGGAATATTTCTTCATCCGCGACAATGACAAGGGGCTTGTTTTCGAGCGCTGGCGTCACATTCACGGCTGCGGCCGCTTTTTCAACGCCGCCCGTGATTCGGTGAGCGACAAATTTCTGATGACCTACAAAGCGGGTGAACCTAAACCCGATGTTGAAACGGTTCTTGCTGCAGAAAAGGGAGCGGGGCAATGAGCGGCGATTATCGTATCAAGGGCGCAGGACGTCTCACGCCGGCGAGAACCGCGCGCTTCACCTTCGACGGCAAGATCTATCCGGCGCTGGAGGGCGACACCGTTGCGTCGGCGCTTCTGGCCAATGGCGTGCATCTGATCGGCCGCTCGTTCAAATATCACCGTCCGCGCGGTTTCCTCTCCGCCGGGCCGGAGGAGCCGAATGCGCTGATCGACGTGTCGCGCGACAGCTTGCGCAAGCAGCCGAACGTGCGTGCCACGGTGCAGGAAGTGTTCGACGGGGCGATTATCGCCTCGCAGAACCGTTTCCCGTCGCTGTCCTTTGATCTGAGCGCTATCAACGATCTTCTGTCGCCGATGTTCGCGGCCGGTTTCTACTACAAGACCTTCATGTGGCCGAAGGCCGCCTGGCATAAGATTTACGAACCGCTGATCCGCCGCGCTGCCGGTCTCGGCAAGGCGCCGAGCGAGCCGGATGCGGATCATTATTCCGGCCGTTACGCCCATTGCGACGTGCTCGTCGCCGGTGCAGGCCTCGCCGGCCTGACGGCGGCGCTTGCCGCGGCAAAAACAGGTGCCAGCGTCATTCTGGTTGATGAGAATGCCGAGGTCGGTGGTGCGTTGCGCTTCGACACTGGCGCAGTAATCGACGGACTGCCCGGTTATGAGTGGGCGCAGAAGGTGCTTGCCGAACTGCAATCCATGCCCAACGTCCGGGTTCTGACCCGCACGACCGCCTTTGGGTATTACAACCACAATTTCATCGCGCTTGCCGAACGCGTTACCGATCATCTCGCGACGCCGGCCAGACACCAGCCGCGCGAACGCCTTTGGCAGGTCCGCGCCAAAAAGGTCGTGCTGGCGGCCGGTGCGATCGAGCGCCATATGGTCTTCGCCAATAATGACCGGCCCGGCATCATGCTGGCTTCAGCGGCCCGCATTTATCTCAACCATTACGGTGTGTCCGTCGGCCACAATGTCGGTGTCTACACGGCGCATGATTCGGCCTATGAGACTGCCTTCGATCTGAAGAAGGCCGGGGTGAAGATCGCCGCCATCGTCGATTGCCGGGAAAATCCGGACCAGCGTCTGCTGGACGAGGCCCGGGCGCTCGGCATCGAAGTGCTGGCCGGTCACAGCGTTTATAACACCGCCGGCCGCCTGCGCGTATCTTCCATGACCGTTGGCCGTAATGGTGGCTCCAACAAGCGCAAGATCGCCATCGACGCGCTTGTGGTTTCGGCGGGCTGGACGCCTTCGGTGCATCTCTTCTCGCAATCGCGCGGCAAGCTGAAATTTGATGCCGCTAACCAGCGCTTCCTGCCGGATATCCATGTGCAGAACTGCGTCTCCATCGGCGCTTGTAACGGCACGGATGATCTTGCCGCGATCATTGCAGAGGCGGCAGCTGCTGGCGGCGGTTCGGTGGCGTTTTCCGGTGAAAATGCCCGGGCGTGGACAGGCGGAATGATCGGTGCTGCCGAAGGCGCAGGAGAGGGCACCGGCGTCAAGGCTTTCATCGATTTCCAGCACGATGTCTGCGCCAAGGATATTCGCCTTGCCGTCCGCGAGGGCATGCATTCGGTCGAACACATCAAGCGCTTCACCACCAATGGCATGGCGTCCGACCAGGGCAAGATGTCGAACATGCATGGCCTTGCGATTGCATCGGAAGCGCTCGGCCGGGATTTGCCCAAGGTCGGTCTCACCACCTTCCGCCAGCCCTATACGCCGGTTACCTTCGGCACGCTCATCAATCATTCACGCGGCGCGCTGTTTGATCCGGCTCGCAAGACACCGATGCATGAGGAAGAACTGGCGGCCGGTGCGGTGTTCGAAGATGTCGGCAATTGGAAACGTGCCTGGTTCTTCCCGCGCGCGGGCGAGGACATGCATGAGGCGATCAACCGCGAATGCAAAACGGTGCGGACAAGCGTCGGCGTGTTCGATGCCTCCACTCTCGGTAAAATCGAAGTGGTCGGGCCGGATGCGGCGAAGTTCCTGAACCTCATCTACACCAATGCCTGGGATACACTGAAACCCGGCCGCTGCCGTTATGGCATCATGACCCGTGAAGACGGTTTCGTGTACGACGACGGTGTTGTGGGGCGTCTGGCTGAAGATCGCTTCCATGTGACGACGACCACGGGCGGTGCACCGCGCGTTCTCCAGCACATGGAGGACTATCTCCAGACCGAATTCCCCGATCTCAATGTCTGGCTCACTTCGGCAACCGAACAATGGGCCGTGATTGCCGTGCAGGGGCCGAAGGCGCGGGAGGTCATTGCGCCTTTCGTTGAGGGCATCGACATTTCGCCGGAGGCCTTCCCGCATATGGCCGTGGCCGAGGGCAAGTTCTGCGGCGTGCCGACGCGGCTTTTCCGCGTCTCCTTTACCGGCGAACTCGGCTTCGAAATCAATGTGCCGGCCGATTACGGTGCAGCCGTCTGGTCCGCGATACGCGAGAGGGCGGAAGCCGTTGGCGGCTGCCTCTATGGTACCGAGACCATGCACATCCTGCGTGCCGAGAAGGGCTATATCATCGTCGGCCAGGACACGGATGGCACGGTGACCCCTGACGATGCCGGGCTCGCCTGGGCCGTCTCCAAGAAGAAAACGGATTTCGTCGGCATTCGTGGCCTGAAACGCATTGATCTGACACGAAGCGGCCGCAAGCAGCTCGTTGGTTTGAAAACGAAAGACAGGCTGACCGTGCCAGATGAGGGCGGCCAGATCGTTGCCGATCCAAACCAACCGAAGCCGATGACGATGCTCGGCCATGTCACCTCGGCCTACTGGTCGGAAAATCTCGGCCATTCCATTGCTTTCGCCTTGGTGGCGGATGGCAGGGCGCGCATGGGCGAAACGCTCTATATTCCGCTTGCCGATAAAACCATTGCCGTCGAAGTGACCGACATGGTCTTCCTCGACAAGGAAGGAGCCCGTCTCAATGGCTGATATGCTGCACGCAAAACGCAAATCCGTGCTTGAGGATTTCCATGGCGGCTCGCCCTTCGTATCGCTAAAGCCCGCGGCTTCCGCGTCGCGGCTATCGCTGCGGGCGCGGGAAAGCGCCATCCCTGCCTTGTCAGAAGCGCTTGGCATTGCGCTGCCGGTGAGGCCGAAAACATCGGTCACATCAGGCCTGCGCTCCGCCCTGTGGCTGGGACCGGATGAATGGCTGGTGATTGATCAGGGCGAAAGCGACCTGATGGCGGCGCTTGCCAATGTGTCCGATCTGTTCTCGGGAACGGACGTCTCCCATCGCAACAACGCCATCATCGTGTCGGGTGCTGGAGCTGAAGCCGCGCTGAATGCCGGCTGCCCGCAGGATCTATCGCTCGCAAGTTTCCCTGTCGGCGCGTGCTCGCGCACCGTGTTCGGCAAGGCAGAAGTCGTGCTACTGCGCACGGCGGACGACACGTTCCGGGTGGAGTGCTGGCGTTCCTTCGCGACCTATGTTGGTGGCCTGCTGCAGGAAGCGGCGGAGGACGTGGCGGTTTAACGCCGCCATCCCCGCCATTCGACCCATCGCCCATGGAAATCGGCACGGCCGATCTCCTGTTTCTCACCCGTCGGCCAGATTTGCAGGGTAATGGCGGCACCACCCGGTGTCGCATCCGCCTCCATTTGCAGGCGGGCAAGCGGCGCCTCCGGCGTGGCGCGGGATCCAGCCTCGGCGATCAATGCTTCGCCCGCCCGCTTGAGGGCATCCGGCAGATATTGCCAGGCGATGGAGTGATAGACGACATGCGTCGCATTGGGATGCTGAGTGGAAAGGCGTCGTTTCAGCCAGTCGACCGCATCGGCTTTCTCCACCCGCAGGCCGTTCTCCACCGCGATCCGTAACGCTGCGGCGGTGCGCTCCAGCCTGTCCGTCTGGTCGGTCCAGATATAGGACATCAGCCGCAGGCGGTCCTCGGCCGAGGAAGGGTCGAGCGGGTTGAGATCGCATCCGGCACGTTCGACAACCTCTATCCGCCCATCCGGTGGGGCGTCGCCGCGCCAATCCGGCGACAGGAAAACATCGGATTGATTGCCCCAAGTAACGTCACCGAGACGATAGCTGTATCGGTCAAATTGCAGGTTCAACCCGGCGCTCGCTCCCACTTCGGACAGCACCAGCGGCTTGCCGCTGCGCTCCGATATCGAAAGAAAGCCCGGCAACAGCACGGCGGAACGGCGGACTTCATTGGTCTGCGGCGGCGATTTCAGCCTTTCGAGGATAAAGGCCGAATGGAAGCGCAGGGCGCTGGCGCAGGCCTGCCATAGCGCCTCCTCATCATCCGGCGCCATATCGACAAGCGGCGCGATCTTTTCCTGAATGGCAAGCGCGTGCAGGGCGCCCGCCAAGCGCAGGGGAACGGAATCGCCGGAAGGACCGACATCGCCGGGCCAGGACAAAATCCGCTCGCCCACCTCGGTCTGCCTGTCGAGCCGCGCGGCCACAGCGCGGCAAAGCCGTGCGGTAAAGGGAGAGCCGAGACTGTCACAGGCTTTTGCCTGAACGAGAAACGCATTTCTTACGGCTTCGTCATGCATTCGGTCGCTCCCTTGCTGCGGTTCAGGCGGCCTCCGGCCTGTCTTCCGGGTTGAACTGGCTAATGGTAATCCAGCGGGCGGTGAGTGCGGGCTTTTTCTCGTTTTCGATTTCCACCGTCACGTCATAGGTCGTCATCAGCATGGCCGCGCCGCGAAAACGCGCTTCCGCCAATGTGAAGCGGCCGCGCACCCGCGCACCGCTTTTCACCGGGGCGACGAAACGGACGGCATCGAAGCCGTAATTGATACCCATGGTCTGCTCGCGAATGCGGGGCAGGGCGTCGTAATTCAGCGCCGAAAGCAGCGAGAGCGTCAGGAACCCGTGAGCGATGGTGCCGCCAAAAGGGCTTTCCGCAAGGGCGCGATCGGGGTCCATATGGATGAATTGCTCATCCCGCGTCGCTTTTCCGAAAGCGTTAATCATTGTCTGGTCGACGGTAATCCAGTCGGAAACGCCCATTTCGGTGCCGACGAGATCCTTCATGTCCGCCAGCGCAATTTCTTTTGTCATGTTACCTCGTCCGTATTGTTTCCTGCGACTTATACGGCTCGTGACGCGAAGGGATCAACTGTGGAGATAAAACACCACCGAACGGGCGGGCAGGAAGGCCGGGTTCCCGAAATCCGTGCCGATGGCGTTCCAGCCATCACCGGGAAGAGTAAAGGGCACGATCTCTCGGCCGCGATTGATGAGGATGGCAAGCTCGGTATTGTTGCCGGTCTCCCGGTCGAGGGTGGAAAGCAGCATGGCAAAGGCCTGGCCATCCGCTCTTTCCCAGTCCGCAACCGTCATCGGCTCTCCGCCCGGGGCAAGCCATGTCACATCGCCCCTGCCGGAGAAGAAGCCTGTCTGTGAAAACACATCGAAGCGCTTGCGCAATGTGGCAAGAAACGCCGTATGATCGATCAATTCGGGGACGAGCGATGACCAGTCGACCCAGTTGATCTCATTGTCCTGACAATAGGCATTGTTATTGCCCTGCTGGCTGCGCCCGCCTTCGTCGCCTGCCGTCAACATCAGGGTGCCACGGCTGACGAAAAGCGTGGAAAGCAGCGCTTTCACATCCGCAAGCCGAGCAGCCATAATGGCAGGATTGTCGGTCAGGCCCTCAAAACCATTATTCCAGGAATGGTTGTCATTATGGCCGTCGCGATTGTTCTCGCCGTTCTTGTCATTGTGTTTGCGTTCATGGCTGACGAGATCGAACAGGGTGAAACCGTCATGGGCGGCAAGGAAATTGACGCTGCGGGTGTTCAAACGGCCATGGCGGGAAAATATCGGTGAGGAGCCGGACAGCGCATCGGCCAGCGCCCCGGTTGTGCCGGCATCACCACGCCAGAACCGGCGCATGTCATCGCGGGCACGATCGTTCCACTCGAGGAAGCTTTCGGGGAAGTTACCGAGCTGATAACCGCCTGGGCCGATATCCCAGGGTTCTGCAATCAATATCCGGTCGTAAAGGACGGGGTCTGAATGCATCGTCGCAAGGGTTTCACTCGCCATGTCGAAGCCCGCGGCTGTTCGCCCCAGCACGGGCGCGAGATCGAAACGGAAGCCATCGACGCCGGCATGGAGAACGAAATGCCTCAGCGAATCGATGATGAGCTGGCGAATATAGGGATGGTCGCAGGCGACCGTATTGCCGGTGCCGGTATCGTTGATGAGCACGCCCGGCTTTCCCTGCGGGTGGCGGAAGGCGGTGAGATTATCGAGACCGCGCAGCGATAGGATCGAGCCTTCGATATCGCTTTCACCCGTATGGTTGAAGACCAGATCGAGAATGACGCCAATGCCTTGCGCCTGCAGCGCCGCAACCGTGTCGCGCAGCTCCCGCACACCGCCGGGGCAGAGGCGCGGATCGAGCGCCATGAAACCGACCGGATTATAACCCCAGGCATTGGAAAGCCCGAGCGGCGGCAGGTGGCGTTCGTCGATCCAGGCGGTGATCGGCATCAATTCCACCGCATCGACGCCGATTTTTTTCAAATGCGCGAGAATGGCGGGATGGGCAAGTGCGGCGACGGTGCCCCTGATATCGTCGGGTACGTCAGGATGCAGCTGGGTGAAGGATTTGACGGCAAGCTCGTAAATCAGTCCGCCTTTGGCAAAACAAGGCGGCTGGCGCTTGATCGTCTCATGCTGGGAAAGGATCGCCTTCGGCATGATCGCGCCGGTTTCCGCGCCGAAGGCATAAAGCGAAGGGTCATGACGAAAGGGACGGTCGATCTCCGTGGCATAGGGGTCGAGCAGCAGCTTTGCAGGATCAAACCACAGGCCATGTTCAGGGGCGTAAATGCCCTGGGCACGAAAGCCATATCGCGTGCCAGGACCGGCCTGCGCATGCGTGAGCCGATGAACGTCGTCTTCACCGCGTCTCATCGGCAGACGTGCCGTCTCTTTCTCACCAGTGTCATCGAACAGGCAGAGATCAATCTGCGAGGCGTGCCGGGAATAGACCGTGAATTCCGTTCCGTTTTCCGTGCGGATTGCGCCTTTGGGGAAAACGGAAGGTGTCTGCATGGTCTGTTTCTCCGGGGGATAGTTGTTTCTTCTTCGTAACGGTGGAAGGTGGCCGGTAATGGAAGGTGGGTATGCGTCCGCCTGTGATCGATGGCGAACCCAAAACCTCTCCTCCGTCAGGCTCGGGCCTGTCCCGAGCATCTGCTACACATTGATTGGACGATACGTTGGCAGATCCTCGGCACAAGGCCGAGGACGACGTCGAGTTTGGAGAGAGGTCTGTTACTTTTCTCAGACGGCCTTGTGGCCGCCTGCCGTCTTTTCGATTCCGCGCCTCTCCAGCAACGGCGGATGCAACTGAACAAAACCCTCAGGTAATGACACTCGGCTCGCTGCGGCCGGTATGGGCCTTGATGCCGGCGATGGTATCGGCAACGGCAATCAGGTCAGCGAGCGCCGTCTGCGTTTCGATGCCGTGACGGGCCGCATCCGGCTCGTAACGTTCAACATAGAGGCGCAACGTCGCACCCGCCGTACCGGTGCCGGAAAGGCGTAGCACGATGCGCGAGCCGCCCTCGAACAGGATGCGGATGCCCTGATTTTTGCTGACCGACTGATCGACCGGATCGTGATAGGCAAAATCATCCGCTGCCGCGACCTTCAGATTACCGTAGCTGGTGCCGGGAAGGGTCGCGAGCTTTTCGCGCAGGGTAGCGACCAGCGTATTGGCCGCATCCGAGTCCACTTCCTCATAGTCGTGGCGCGAATAATAGTTACGGCCATATTCCGCCCAGTGCTTGGTGACGATGTCCTTCACGCTTTCCTTGCGCGCCGCGACGATGTTCAGCCAGTAAAGCACGGCCCAGAGGCCGTCCTTCTCGCGTACGTGGTTGGAGCCTGTGCCGAAGCTTTCTTCGCCGCAGATCGTCACCTTGCCGGCATCCATGAGGTTGCCGAAGAACTTCCAGCCGGTCGGCGTTTCATACATGCCAAGGCCGAGCTTTTCTGCGACACGATCCGCAGCGGCGCTCGTTGGCATGGAGCGGGCGATGCCGGAAATGCCGGCGGCATAGCCGGGCGCCAGTCTGGCATTGGCGGCGATGATCGCCAGACTATCGGACGGAGTAACGAACATGCCCTTGCCGACAACCATGTTGCGGTCGCCATCACCATCGGAGGCGGCGCCGAAATCGGGGCCTTCCGGGCTCATGACGTCATCATAAAGCTCCTTGGCATGGACGAGGTTCGGGTCGGGATGGTGGCCGCCGAAATCCGGCAGAGGTGTTGCGTTGCGGACAGAGCCCTTGGGAGCACCCAGGCGCTTTTCGATGATTTCCACGGCATAGGGGCCGGTGACGGCGCTCATGGAGTCGATCACGACCTTGAAGCCGCCGGCAATCAGCGCACGGATCGCATTGAAATCGAACAGCTCTTCCATCAGGACGGCATAATCGGCGACCGGGTCGATGACCTCCACCGTCAGCTCATCCACCTTGAAGCTGCCCACCTTGTCGAGATCGATATCGGCGGCGTCGGAAATCTTGTAGCTGTCGATGACCTTGGAACGGGCATAGATTGCGTCGGTGATCTTTTCCGGTGCCGGGCCGCCGTTGCCGACATTGTATTTGATGCCGAAATCTTCGTTCGGGCCGCCGGGATTATGGCTGGCGGAAAGCACGATGCCGCCAAACGCCTTGTATTTGCGGATGACGTTGGAGGCGGCGGGCGTGGAGAGAATGCCCCCCTGACCGACCAGCACCTTGCCGAAACCGGCCGCGGCTGCCATCTTGATCGCCTTCTGGATGACTTCGCGGTTGTAATAACGGCCATCGCCGCCGATCACCAGCGTCTGGCCTTCAAAGCCCTCAAGCGCATCGAAGATCGACTGGATGAAGTTTTCGGCGTAATTTTCCTGGGCGAAGACCGGTACCTTCTTGCGCAGGCCTGAAGTGCCCGGCTTCTGGTCCTGATAGGGCTTCGTTTGAACAGTCTTTATCATTGGTTCAATGGCCTTTCGAAATAAGCTGGCTGTAAAGCGCGGCGTAAAGAGCGGCGCTTTTTTCCCAGGAAACATCGGATTTCATGCCGAGTTTCTGCATTTGTGTCCAAAGTTTCGGGTCGTGATAATAACGCACGGTCCGGCGGATCGCCTGTTTCAGACCGTCGAGCGTGACGGGTGAGAATTGTACACCGGTCGCCGATTTATTGGCGATGGCGGCATGGTTGGCGTCGATCACCGTATCGGCAAGGCCGCCGGTTCGGGCAACAACGGGAACGCAACCATAACGCAGCGCGTAAAGCTGGGTGAGGCCGCAGGGCTCGAAGCGCGAGGGGATGATGATCGCATCGCAACCCGCCTGCATCAGATGCGACAGCGGCTCATTATAACCGATGGCGACACCGACGCGGCCGTGGTGGCGGGATGCCGCCGCCAGGAGCGCGCCTTCCAGTGCCACATCGCCGGCGCCCAGCACGACCAGACGGCCGCCGAGGGAAACGATCTCGTCCACGGCTTCCGCCATGAGATCGATGCCCTTCTGCCAGGTGAGGCGGGAGATGACGCAGAACAGCGGGCTGTCATCGTCATCGATGCGGAAATGTTCGGCGACGGCCTTCTTGTTCAGTGCGCGGTTCTTGAGGTTGGCGGCTGAATAATTGTCATGGATCAGATGATCCGTTGCCGGGTTCCAGACATCGGCGTCGATGCCGTTGACGATGCCGTGCAGCACATGGGCGCGGCTGCCGATGACGCCGTGCAGGCCCATGCCGAATTCCGCGGTGAGGATTTCCTCGGCATAGGACGGGCTGACGGTGCTGAGCGCCGTCGCCGTTTGCAGGCCACCCTTCAGGAAACTCACATCATTATAATATTCCACACCTTCCATGCTGAAAGCATGGGCGGGCAGACCAAGCTTGCTGAAGATGTTGGCCCCGAACTGGCCCTGGAAGGCGATGTTGTGGATGGTGAGAAGGCTCGGAATTTCAGGCGTTTCGGCATAACGCATATAGACCGGCGAAAGCGCTGCCTGCCAGTCGTGAGCATGCACAAGATCCGGCCGCCAGCCAGGAAAAGCGCCAGCCGCAATGCGGGCCGCCGCCAGCGACAGCGCGGCAAAGCGCCTCCAATTGTCAGGATAATCCTTACCGGTCTGGTCGAGATAGGGGCCGCCCGAGCGCTCGTAATAGGCGGGCGCATCGAGAATGAGGAGGTCGAGCCCCTCATGCCGGACTTCCAGCACATCGGCTTTTTCGCCGAGCAGATCGGCAAATTCGAAACATTTGACGGCATCGGTCACAGCGGCTTTCACCGCCGGATATCCGGGGATTAAGGTCCGCGTCTTGATTCCAAGCGCATCCAGCGCGATGGGAAGCGCGCCGACAACGTCGGCGAGCCCTCCGGTCTTTATCAGGGGGTAGATTTCGGATGAAACCGAAAGGACATTCATCGGCGCTACAGGTCCAGCTTGTCGATCATCGATTGGGTGATAAGGCAGATGCCGTTTTCGGTACGGCGGAAACGTTTGGCATCCAGTTCTGGGTCTTCTCCTACAATCAGTCCTTCCGGAATGACCACACCATGGTCGATGACGACATTGCTGAGCTGGGCATGACGCCCGATCTTCACACTCGGCAGTACTACGGCATTCTCAAGGCGGGAGTATGAATTGGCGCGCACGCCTGTGAACAGAAGGCTGCGGTTGAGCGACGCACCCGAAATGATGCAGTCACCGGAAACAACGGAAGACACGGCCGAGCCGCGGCGGTTCTCATCGTCATGCACGAATTTCGCCGGTGGTGTGATTTCCGCATAGGTCCAGATCGGCCAGGATTTGTCGTAGATATCGAGGTCGGGCACCACATCCGTCAGGTCGATATTGGCCTGCCAGTAGGCGTCGATGGTGCCGACGTCCCGCCAGTAGGGGCCATGCTCGAAATCCGAACGTACGCACGAGTCTGCGAAGCGGTGGGCGACAGCTTTGCCGTGCTCTACGATATAGGGAATGATGTCCTTGCCGAAGTCGCGGCTGGAGGTGGGGTCTGCGGCGTCGCGACGCAACGCCTCCATCAGGAATTTCGTGTGGAAGACGTAGATGCCCATGGAGGCAAGCGCAAAACCCTCATTGCCGGGAATGCCGGGCGGATCGGCCGGCTTTTCGATGAAATCGATGATTTCGTCTTTTTCATTCACATGCATGACGCCGAAGCCGGTTGCTTCCATCCGCGGCACTTCGAGGCAGCCGATCGTCACATCCGCACCGGAATCGACATGCTGCTGAAGCATGTATTCATAGTCCATTTTATAGATATGGTCGCCGGCGAGGATGACCATATATTCCGGCCCATAGGGCTCGATGATGTCGATGTTCTGGTAAACCGCGTCTGCCGTACCTTCATACCATTGCGTTTCTGAAACGCGCTGGGATGCGGGCAGGATGTCAAAGCTCTCATTACGTTCAGGGCGGAAGAAGTCCCAGCCGCGCTGCAGGTGCCGAATGAGGGAATGCGCCTTGTATTGCGTGGCGACGCCGATACGGCGAATGCCGGAATTAAGCGCGTTGGAGAGCGCGAAATCGATGATGCGCGCCTTGCCGCCGAAATAGACGGCGGGTTTTGCCCGGCGGTCCGTCAGCTCCTTCAGACGGCTTCCTCTTCCGCCTGCGAGGACATAGGCCATTGCATCACGCGCCAAAGGCTGAACTCTTTTTTCCGACATGGTGTCCTCCCTCTGTGTCTGTCAGTTTTCCGGCTCGAGCATGATCGTGGCGAGCGGCGGCAGGACGAGCATCGCCCCGATATCGCCGCCGGCATCGACCGCCTGAACGCGTCCGCCATTTCCCTTGCCGCTGCCGCCATAAATTTCGGCATCGGTGTTGAGAATCTCCCTCCACCGCCCCGCCTGGGGCAGCGGCACATAATAGTTTTCCCGATAGACCGGGGTGAGGTTGCAGATGACCGCGACCGGCTTTTCGCCGGGCGCGGTGCGCAGCCAGGCGAAAACGGAATTCTCGTGATCATCGACCACAAGCCAGCGGAAGCCCTCGGGCTCGCAATCGCGGGCGTGCAGGGCGGCTTTGGATCGATAGGTGAGGTTGAGATCGCGCACGAGGCGGCGCATGCCCTCATGCATCGGATATTGGCGCAGGTTCCAGTCGAGCGACCCCTTTTCGCTCCACTCGCTCCATTGCGCAAATTCCTGACCCATGAACAGCAGCTTTTTGCCGGGATAACCCCACATGAAGCCGTAATAGGAGCGAAGATTGGCGAATTTCTGCCAGTCATCGCCGGACATTTTGGCGATCAGCGATCCCTTGCCGTGAACAACCTCGTCGTGGGACAGCGGCAGCACGAAATTTTCGGTGAAGGCGTAAAGCAGGCCGAAGGTCAGTTCCTGATGATGGAACTTGCGATGCACCGGCTCGCGCGAGAAATAACTCAGCGTGTCGTGCATGAAGCCCATGTTCCACTTGAAACCGAAACCAAGGCCGCCCTCATGAACGGGCTGCGACACTTTCGGCCAGGAGGTGGATTCCTCGGCAATCGTCATGACGCCCGGATGGGTGCCATAAACGAGGGAATTCATCTTCTGCAGGAAGCGCACGGATTCGAGATTTTCGCGCCCACCATATTCGTTGGGTATCCACTCGCCCTCCTTGCGGGAGTAGTCCAGATAGAGCATCGAGGCCACTGCATCGACGCGCAGGCCGTCAAGATGGAATTTCTCGGCCCAGTAAAGCGCGTTGTTGATGAGGTAGGACATGACCTCGACGCGGCCGAAATTATAGATCGCCGTGTTCCAGTCGGGATGGAAACCCTGACGCGGATCGGCGTGCTCATAGAGCGCGGTGCCGTCGAACCACCGAAGTCCATGTTCGTCTGTGGGAAAATGCGCGGGAACCCAGTCCAGGAGAATACCGATGCCGACCTTGTGCGCGCCGTTGACGAACCGCGCGAAACCTTCGGGATCGCCGAAGCGTGCGGTCGGCGCGTAAAGGCCGGTGGTCTGGTACCCCCAGGAGGGGTCATAGGGGTGTTCGGTGATCGGCAGGAACTCGATGTGGGTGAAGCCCATATCCGTGCAATAGGGAATGAGCTGCGCGGCGAGTTCGTCCCAGCTTAGGAAGGTGCCGTCTTCGCGACGCTGCCACGAACCGGCGTGAACCTCGTAAATGCTGATCGGCTGGCGGCGCTGATCCACCCGTGCCCAATGTTCCCGATGAGCCTGATCTTCCCATTTCTGCGTCAGTTCCGGGGTCGTGACAGAAGCATTCTTCGGCCGTAACTCGCCGCGCCGCGCATAGGGGTCAGCCTTCAGCGGCAGAAGCTCGCCATTCGCACCGAGGATCTCGAACTTGTAGGCGCAGCCGGCATAGACGTCAGGCGCGAAGATTTCCCAGATGCCGGTATCCTTGCGGAAACGCATCACATGCCGGCGGCCGTCCCAATTGTTGAAATCGCCGACGACAGAAACGCGCCGCGCATTGGGGGCCCAGACGGCGAAGTGAAAACCTTCGACGCCCTCGAGCTTCAGCGGATGCGCGCCCATTTTATCGAACAGCCGCAGATGCGAGCCTTCCCGGACGAAATAATCATCCATTGGGCCAAGAACAGGGCCGAAGCTGTAAGGGTCGGTCACCGCCCATTCGGCATCATCGCGACAGGCGCGGTAACGCACCGGCTGGCGCTTTGAAAGATCGATACGGCCTTCGAAAAAGCCGTCGGGGTCCAGCCGTTTCAGTTCTCCGACGAGATTTCCGTCCAGCGTCAGGACGGAAACCTCTTCTGCACCGGGAATGAAACAGCGGGCGGAAAATCCTTCCGGCGTTTCGTGAACGCCGAGAAGGGCAAAAGGATTGGAATGCAAACCGCTCTTGATCGCCCCGATTTCAGCCTTCGTGATGTCGCCAGTCTTTTTCTCGTCGGCCGAATTGAGCGGTTTTTTCATCAGGCTCTCCAAATCTCGGTGGCATATTGGCGGATCGTCCTGTCGGACGAGAACCAGCCCATGCGCGCCGTATTGCGCACTGTCTTGGCGTACCAGCTATCCGGATCGCTCCAGATCGCGTCCACTTCGCGCTGTGCATTGGCATAGGCATCGAAGTCGGCGGCGACCATGAACCAGTCGCTGTTATAAATACCGTCGATCAGCCCCGCGAAACGGGAGCGGTCATCCGGCGAGAAGACGCCAGACGCGATGGAAGACAGCGCCTGCGACAGCTCGGACGATCCTCCGATAATCGCGCGGGGGTTGTGGCCTTCGGCGCGCGCCTTGGCCACTTCGTCCGCGGTCATTCCGAAGATGACGATGTTTTCCGCACCGACATGGTCGCGCATCTCGACATTGGCGCCATCAAGCGTGCCGATGGTAAGCGCACCGTTGAGCGCGAATTTCATGTTGCCGGTGCCGGAAGCTTCCATGCCGGCCGTCGAAATCTGCTCGGAAAGATCGGCGGCGGGAACCATGATTTCCGCAAGCGAGACGTTGTAGTTCGGAATAAACACCACTTTCAGAAGCCCGCGCACGGCCGGGTCGTTGTTGATGACCCGGGCAATATCGTTGGCAAGCTTAATGATCAGCTTCGCGTTGTGATAACTCGGCGCTGCCTTGCCTGCGAAGAACTTAACGCGCGGCACCCAATCCAGTTCCGGGTGGGACCGGATCTGATCGTAAAGAGCGACGGTCTCAATGAGGTTCAGAAGCTGACGCTTATATTCGTGGATACGCTTGATCTGGATGTCGAACATGGCCGAGGGATCGACGCGGATGCCCATGCGCTGTGCGACAGTATTGGCCAGCCGCACCTTGTTCAGACGCTTTACCTCGGCAAACTTCTCGCGGAACCCGGCATCGTCGGCGAAACGGTCAAGTGCTGTCAGCTTTTCCGCATCATCGAGGAAATCGTCGCCAATCGTCTCGCGCAGCAGGCTGGTCAGGCCGGGATTGCACTGCATCAGCCAGCGACGCGGCGTAATGCCATTGGTCTTATTGTTGATGCGGTCAGGATAAAGGCTGTGCAGGTCGGCAAACACCGTTTCCTTCATCAGGTCGGTGTGAAGGGCGGAAACGCCGTTGATCGAATGCGAGCCGATGAATGCGAGGTTGCCCATCCGCACACGTCTCTCGCCACCTTCGTCGATGAGAGAAATGGAGCGGATCTGCTGATCCGCCATCTTCTTTTCCTTGCGGGCAAAGAGCAGCGTATTCGCATTGATTGCATAGACGATCTGCATATGTCTTGGCAGAAGGCGCTCAAGCAGGGGTACCGGCCAGCTTTCCAGCGCCTCGGGCAACAGGGTGTGGTTGGTATAGGAGAAGGTGCCCTGCGTGATCTTCCAGGCTTCCTCGAACTCCAGACCATGCACATCGCACAAAAGACGTATCATTTCGGCGATGGAGATCGCCGGATGCGTATCGTTGAGCTGGATCGAGACTTTCTCCGGCAACGAGGTGAAATCCGGGTACTGCTGCAGATGGCGGCGCAAAATGTCCTGCAGCGAGGCGGAGGAGAAGAAGAACTCCTGGCGCAGGCGCAGTTCCTGACCGGCCGGCGTTGCGTCCGCAGGGTAGAGAACCCGCGTCAGGCTTTCCGCCTTGTTGCTCTCCCTCAATGCGCCGATATGGTCGCCGGCGTTGAAGGCGGCGAGAAGAATGGGGTCGATCGGCTGCGCCGACCACAGCCGGAGCGTATTGACGCGCGTGCCGCGCCAGCCGACAACCGGCGTATCGTAAGCCATGGCGATGACGCGCTCGGCCGGTTTCCAGACGAAGCGCTGCGGGTCTTCATAACCGCCGATCGTCTCCACCGAGCCGCCGAAGCCAATTTCATAGGAACTCTCGCGACGTTCGAATTCCCATGGGTTACCGTGGGCAAGCCAAGTTTCCGGCAGTTCCACCTGCCATCCGTCAGCCATCTGCTGGCGGAAGAGGCCATGCACGTAGCGGATGCCATAGCCATAAGCGGGAATATCAACGGTCGCCATGGATTCCATGAAACAGGCGGCGAGACGGCCAAGGCCGCCATTGCCGAGTGCGGCATCCGGCTCCAGACCGGCAATGACATCGAGATCGACGCCGAGCGAGGACAGTGCATCGCGGATTTCATGCATCAGGCCGATATTGGAGATGGCGTCGCGCATCAGGCGGCCGATCAGGAATTCCAGCGAGAGGTAATAAACGCGCTTGGAATTGTTGGCATAGGCCTTGCGGGTGGATTCCATCCACTTGTCGATGATGCGGTCGCGCACGACAAGGATGGTTGCGGTCAGCCAGTCATGCGGTTTTGCAACCTTGACGTCCTTGCCGATGCGGTAGGTCAGTCGCTCGATAATTTCTGCGGCCATGATTTCCGGGTTGGAACTGCGCGGCGCGGGGCGGGGAAGATCGGCGGCGTTGAGATTATTGATCATTGGTCGGTCAGCACCTTGGTGGGAGGAGAGGGTCTGAGAGGTTGATCCGTGTTGCCTTTACTGATGCCAGTTTATGCATCGATATGGAGGCGTGGCAACAGCAATTTTCGCGGAAAGTGGAGCGACTTAGGATTATGAAAAATAAGAATTTTTCTTCCGCGTCCCAAGGATCGCCGAAGGCGTTGCCGGCCCTTTATCCGCCGGTACCGAAAAGGTTTGCGTGGTCGTTGCGATGCCAGGCATCGTTCAAAAAGGGAAAGAGGCTGCAATACTTTTAACTGATTCACCGGTCCTGAAATCTGTTTCGCGCGATTATCATGTTTAAACACCGGGCCGAAAACCGCATATGGGTTCGGTCTGATACCTAAGATCACACACTAGCCTTCGCAGCCGCAAAAATTCAATGAAAATAAGTGGGCCGCCGTCGCTCCCGCACCTGTTGAAGGTGGCGGCTGCGTGAAACCGGGCGATATCGCCGTGTTACCCCAGGCAAAAAGGCTGCATCATCATTTCCCCGGCGCGGATCGTCACGCGGGTATTCGGTGGAACGGCGCACCATGGGGTGCAATCGAAGGAAAATGGCTCGGAACTCAACGCAATGCCTTCTTCCAGCCCGCGCCAGTAGAGCGTCGGTGGTTTGTCATCGCTCGACCAGCGGAAGGCATGCACGCAATCGCCGTCCATCAGCACCGCACTGAAGCGCAGGGCAGAGGAAACGCCGGCCGTGACCATTTTTTCGTGGCAGAGGCGCAGCGCGGTGGAAATGGCGTTCACGGGATCGGCATCAAGGCCAAGGCCGGCGGCGATGAGGAAGATGGCTTCGCTGTCGCCGGTGCCGCGCCGGGATGCATAGATATCATCGGGTATAAGGGAGTCGATATCGCGCCTTATCTGCTCGTAACCGCCGATCTGGCCGTTATGCATGAACAGATATTGGCCATGCGCAAAGGGGTGGCAATTGGCGCGGGACACTTCGCCAGACGTGGCGGAGCGGACATGGGCCATGAACATGCCCGAGCGAAGCTGGTGGCAGAGTGCCGCAAGGTTGGCATCCGACCAGGCGGGTCTGGTATCGCGAAAGACGCCGGGCGTTCCGCGTTCGCCGTACCAGCCAAGGCCGCAACCATCGCCATTCACGACGGTTTTCGCTTCCCTTGCGGCCATGGACTGGCTGACCAGTGATGCTTCCGGCTCGATCAGCAGGCTGTCGAGCCAGACGGGTTTACCGGAATAGGCAAAAAGGCGGCACATTCATGCGGCTCTATCGAATGCCTTTTCTCCGAGCGCGAAGCCGACGGCGGCCTTCGCGTGAATGGCGGTCGAATCGTAACCCGGCAGCGGCAGCGCATCGGGATCGATCAGCAGGGAAATTTCGGTGCAGCCGAGAATGACAGAATCGACGCCGAGTGCACGGGCCTTTTCGATCACGGCAAGGTAGCGTTCGCGCGAACAGGACTTGATTTCGCCCTGGCACAGTTCACCGAAAATGATGTCATGGATCGCAGCCCGATCGTCCGCTTCGGGCACAACCACGTCGACGCCGTGTTGGCGCATGCGGTCGGTATAAAAGCCATGTTCCATCGTGTACCGGGTGGCGAGCAGCAGCGGCTTGCGGCGTCCATCCGCCTTCAGCGCGGCGGCCGTTTCGTCGATGATGTCGATGAGCGCGACGCCGGACATTTTCTCAACCGTGTCCGCAACCAGATGCATGGTATTGGTGCAGATCAGCACACAATCGGCGCCGGCATTGGCAAGGCGCGCACCGGCAGCGCCCAGAAGCGCGCCGGCCTCATCCCAGCGGTCAGCCTTCTGAAGGGCGACAACCTCGGAAAAATCGAGCGAATGCATGACGATATCGGCCGAGACCAGACCGCCGCGGCTGTCGCGAACCGCCTCGTTGATCATGCGGTAATAGGTTGCGGTGGATTCCCAGCTCATGCCGCCGATCAGGCCGATGCGTTTCATAAGTTTCCCCTTATCAAGTTTGATTGCTGACAAGGATGCCATCGCCACCACGGAAACGGCGTGCGTTTTTGAGGAAATTTCAGGGCTGGTATGCAAATATGAAGCGCAGTTTATAAATTATGTGCAAATTCCTTGCGTCGTCACGTTAACCGATGCATTCTTTGTGGATGATTGATGATCGTGACCGCCGAATCCTTGCGATTCTCCAGGAAAATGCCGAAACGCCGCTCGCCGATATTGCGCAGCAGGTTTCCCTGTCTCTATCCGCCTGTTCGCGCCGCATCACGCGGCTGCGCACGGAGGGATATGTGACGGGCACGATGGCGCTGCTCGACCGGCGGAAGATCAACCTGCCGACCACGGTTTTTCTGCTGGTGAGGACGGGCCTGCATGCGGAAGACTGGCTGGACAAATTCCACGCCGCCGTCAGCACCATCCCTGAAATCGTCGAGGTTCACCGGCTGACCGGCAATTTCGACTATATTCTGAAGCTCGTTCTACCGAACGTCGAATATTACGACACGGTCTATAAGCAGATCCTGCGCCGTGTTCAGCTTTATGACATGTCCGCCTATATCTCCATGGAGACGGTGAAGCTGTCCTCGTCGCTGCCGACGACGCATATCTGAGAGATCATCGAGTCGCCGTTAACGTCCTTGTCAGTGGCCCGCCTCAAAACGAACGCCAAAGCGGAAGCTGCGCGTTTCGCCCGGCTGCAACGTAATAGCAGCCGCTAGTTCCCGATAGTTGAAGGCATTGGTGGGCGTTTCCACCGGTTCGAGCGCGATGGATTGCCGTCTGTCGCGGGCGAGCGTATCGCCGGTGAAGACGTGCATATGGCCGCGCTCCTGCCAAACCGTGAGGCTCGATCCGTTATGCCGGTTTTCGAGGCGTGTCTCGTAAAGTCCGTTTTCGGATGCGATCAGGTCGGTGAAGCAGACATCCAGCACATGGCCGGATAGCGGCGCATAGAGAAAGCGCGGGTCGTCCCGTTTGGTGATCCCGCCCTGCTGGTCCCGCAGGGGAATGAGATTGTCGTCCGTTTCGATCGCGGTTCGCGAGGGTATCGCGAGATGAAGGTCATCGATGGAGGTTGTGCGAGGCAGACGGAAATAGGGATGCCATCCGGCGGCGAAAGGCAACGGCCGGTCGCCGCGATTGATGCCGCGAATGTCGACTGTGACGTCGTGGCCGGCAAAGCGATATTCCACCTCGATGGTCAGCGAATAGGGATAGCCGCTGAAATCGGCAGGTGCGATCTCCGTCCGGAAAACGAGAATCCGCGCGCCATTTTCCTCGAAGGACCGGTCGAGACGAAACGGCAGGGCGCGGGCAAAACCGTGAAAAACAAGGTCTTCATGGGCAAGCACCGGCTTGATGTGGTGCGTTTCGCCGGCGAAATCATATTGGCCTTGCGGAATGCGGTTGGTGAAGGGTGCAAGAAAGCCGTTTCTCACGCCGTTCTGCGACTGCAACTCCGCAGCCGTCAGATATCCATCGACCAGATCCTCGCCCTTTTCGCCATCGGCAGAGAGCGGTCGCCAGCTGAGAAGCGTCGCACCCTCATAGGCGATCTCGGCGCAAAAACCGTTTCCGGAGACGGCCAGACCGGCAATCCCCGTGCCTGTTGCGGAAGTGGTCATCGGGAATTGTCCTTTGTATGCACGCATCTGCGACGGCAGGCCGATTGCCTCGCCGATTCGCGCGATCATCTTCGCTGCAGAGACTTTTCGCAACGATTATGATGCGCCGCGCCATCCATGGCCGGCGCTTTCCGCAACGTTGTTCGCTGGAGGCCGTCGGGGCCGCTATGGCGATCAGTCCGCGAAGCTCCGTTTTGCGCCGCTGAAGAACTCCATCAGTGCCGCCTGGTCTTCTCCGCCAAGCCCCGCCGCCGTCAGCATGCGGTGCACCTCGGCGCAAACGGCTGTCAGCGGCATGGCCGTGTTGGTGCGCCGGGCGAGATCCTGCGCGCCATTCAGGTCCTTGACCATGTTGTCGATACGGCCGGTGCGGCGGTAATCCTTCGCCACATAGCGTGGCATGTATTCCTGAAGGATGGCGCTGTCGGCGCGGCCGCCCTTCAGCGCTTGCGGTATCTTGGCGGCATCGACGCCGGCATCCAGCGCGAGTTGCGTTGCTTCCGCTACCGCAAGGAAGTTCAGGCCGCACAGAACCTGATTGATGAGCTTGGTTGTCTGCCCGGCGCCACAGGGGCCCATATGGGTGTAGTTGCTGGCCACATGCTGCAGCACGCGGTGGGCATCGGCCACATCCTTCTCGCTGCCACCGGCCATCAGCGTCAATTGCCCGATGAGCGCCTTGGGTGCGCCGCCCGAAAGCGGGCTATCCACCCAGCGCAGGCCCTTTTCAGCGGCGTCGGCCGCCAGTTCCTTGGTTGCTTCCGGGTCGATGGAGGACATGTCGATAATCAGCGTGCCGGGTTTTGCGCCCGCTGCCACGCCATCCTTGCCGAAGACGGCGATGCGAACGATTTTTGGTGAATTAAGGCTGAGGATGACGACGTCGGAGACGGCGGCCGCCTCTGCCGCCGTGCGAGCGCTCTCCGCACCAAGGCTTGTCAGTGCCGCGACCTTTTCCGCATCCAGATCGAAAACCGTCAGGTGATTGCCGGTTTCCACCAGCCGTGTGCCGATCGCGCCGCCCATGGCGCCCGCGCCGATGAGAGCAATGTTGTTCTTCCCGGTCATGCTGTTCACGGCCTCCTCCCAAGGTGTCGTGTTTTGGTACTTGTCACAGGGACGCGGTGATGCCGCCGTCGACGTAGAGAATATGGCCATTCACGAAGGACGAGGCGTCGGACGACAGGAAAATGCAGGCGCCGACAAGCTCTTCCACCTTGCCCCAGCGTCCGGCCGGGGTGCGCTTTTCAAGCCAGGCCGAAAAGGTTTCGTCTGCGACAAGGGCGGCGTTGAGCGGGGTGTCGAAATAACCGGGCGCAATGGCATTGCATTGCAGGCCGTATTTCGCCCAATCCGTCGCCATGCCCTTCGTGAGGTTGCCAACCGCACCCTTGGTCGCGGTGTAGGGCGCGATGCCGGGGCGGGCAAGTGCTGTCTGAACGCTGGCGATATTGATGATCTTGCCGCGTCCGCGGGAGATCATGTGGCGCGCGGCGGCCTGTCCGGCGTGGAATACCGAGGCGATGTTGGTCTGCAGCAGGCGCTCGAAGGCATCGGCCGGAAAATCCTCCAGCGGCGTGCGGTGCTGCATGCCGGCATTGTTGACGAGAATATCGATCGCGCCAACTTCCGCCTCGAAACCGTCGATAGCCTTGCGAACCGCTTCATGATCGGTGGCGTCGAAGGCAAGTGTCCTGGCGCCCTTGATGCTGGCGGCTGCGGCTTTCAATTTCGCCTCGTCCCGCCCGTTCAGCACCACTTCCGCCCCGGCTTCCGAAAGCCCCTGCGCCAGTGCGAAACCGATGCCCTGGGATGAACCCGTAATCAGGGCGCGGCGGCCTGAAAGATCGAACAAATTAAGGCCCACTGTTTCCTCCAGTCTCTCGACATTGCATTCTTGAATGTGTATGTTACCGATAACATTCATCCGTTTGAGGGCGGATGTCAAGGCTGATGCGCCCGCTTTCGGTACGTATCGGGTGGGTGGCGAACTGACAAGGTGCGTCGAGGCGCATCTTGCGGCGGCAATCGGATGAAGAATTTTATGCGCCGTAATGGCGCGCGCTTGAACGGGAGTTGTCATGAAAGCGATTGTCGCCCACGGGGCAAAGGATGTGCGCATCGAAGACAGGCCGGAGGAAAAGCCGGGACCGGGTGAGGTGCGGCTTCGTCTGGCCAGGGGCGGGATTTGCGGCAGCGATTTACACTATTACAATCATGGCGGCTTCGGCGCCGTGCGGCTGCGTGAACCCATGGTGCTCGGCCACGAGGTCTCCGCTGTCATTGAGGAGCTGGGTGAGGGCGTTGAGGGGCTGAAGATCGGCGGTCTTGTGGCGGTATCACCCTCCCGCCCGTGCCGGACCTGCCGCTTCTGCCAAGAGGGTCTGCACAATCAGTGCCTGAACATGCGGTTTTATGGAAGCGCCATGCCTTTCCCGCATATTCAGGGTGCATTCCGCGAAGTTCTGGTGGCGGATGCCCTGCAATGCGTGCCGGCCGATGGTCTCAGCGCCGGTGAAGCCGCCATGGCGGAACCGCTGGCCGTGACGTTGCATGCCACACGCCGCGCCGGCGATTTGCTGGGAAAACGCGTGCTCGTCACGGGTTGTGGCCCCATCGGCATTCTCTCCATTCTGGCTGCGCGCCGGGCGGGTGCGGCGGAAATCGTTGCTACCGATCTTTCCGATTTCACGCTTACCAAGGCAGGTGAAGCGGGGGCGGATCGTGTCATCAACAGCAAGGACGAGCCCGATGCGCTTGCCGCCTATGGCGTAAACAAGGGAACCTTTGATGTTCTCTATGAATGCTCGGGTGCGGCCGTGGCACTTGCGGGCGGCATTGCGGCACTGCGGCCGCGTGGCATCATCGTCCAGCTTGGCCTTGGTGGCGATATGAGCCTGCCGATGATGGCGATCACCGCCAAGGAACTCGACCTGCGCGGTTCCTTCCGCTTCCACGAGGAATTCGCCACCGGCGTTGAATTGATGCGCAAGGGCCTGATCAACGTCAAGCCGTTCATCACTCAGACCGTCGATCTTGCCGATGCCATCTCGGCCTTCGAATTCGCGTCTGACCGCAGCCGCGCCATGAAGGTGCAGATCGCTTTTTCGTAAGCGCGTTTCCCCGCGCGTGGGTGTTTGAAACTTTTGACCGGTGGCGGATCATTCTGCCGCCGGCTTTTTTATGGGCGCTCTACCACCTGCGGCAACCGTCGCGGATGTTATCGGTATCATGGCGTTTTCGTGCGTGCCTTACGGGAAAAGCCAACCATTGGCTTCTTTACTCTGGCGGTCACCTGCACCGGCTTGCACATTTTGACGCAGGTCAAAAAGGTGATTTGCCGCCTGCCTGTTTTTGCTTTATCGAAATTTCAGAAATTACTGAAAATTCAGGAAGTGAAGAAATGCCGACCAGCCTGTCACCGCTCGTTCAGTCCTTCGTGCTGCATTTCGGGGAGATGGGCAGCCGTTGGGGCATCAACCGCACCGTCGGCCAAGTCTATGCTTTGCTTTACATTTCGCCGCAGCCTCTCTGTGCGGACGAGATTGTCGAGGCGCTTGGTATTTCCCGTTCCAACGTTTCGATGAGCCTGAAGGAGCTTCAGGCGTGGAACCTTGCAATTCTCAAACACTTCCCCGGCGACAGGCGCGATTTTTTCACGACGCCTGACGATGTCTGGCAAATTCTCCGCACGCTCGCCGAAGAGCGCAAGAAGCGCGAGATCGACCCCACCCTCAGCGTGCTGCGTGAAATTCTGATGGAGACGCCGGAAAACGAGGATGAGCGGCATGCGCAAAGGCGCATCGACGAGATGAAGACGCTGATCGAGCAGCTTACCGGCTGGTATGATGATGTGAAGCGGCTGGAAACGGAGAGGCTGGCCTCGCTCCTGGCGCTCGGTTCGAAGGTCACGAAGCTTCTGGAAGCGAAGGACAAGATCGTCTCGCTTGCAAGACCGCGCGGCGCGAAGAAGAATGGGTGAGGTGATCGGTCGTGAGCATGTCCGCACAAATCTCCCGGTCGGCCGAAGGTGATGCCGCAAACTGTCCCGCGCCCGGTGCCGGGCAACGGCGGCTCTTCGGCCGAACCCGCCGCAGCACCGCACCCGACAAGGCTGCGGTGAAGACACAACATGCTCCAACAGTTGGCAGGTCCATTGCCCTGCTGCATGTGCTTCCAGCGCTTCTCTGGCTGCCGCAGGCGGGTCTGCTGGCCTTTTCCGTCGGGAAAATCGCCGCTGGTGAGCCGATGACGGGAATTGTGCCGGCAGCCGCCGCGGTTCTTATCCTGGGGCTTCTCAAGGCATGGCTGGAAAAAGTCGCAGCGCGGGCGACTTTCCGGGCTGCCCGCACAGCGCTTTCGCAGCGGCGGTTCGAGGCGCTGCAGGCCGTGGCGAAGGTTTCCCCGCTCGATCTGTCGCGCACGGCCTCGGGTGAGGCGGCAGGCGTCGTGACGGAGGCAGCGGAGGCGCTGGTACCCTATCTCTCCCGGTTCAAGCCGGCGCGCATGAAGGCAACCATTATTCCCCTGGTTTTTGTGCTCGCCATCCTGCCCCTCACCTGGATTGCGGCGCTGGTACTTCTGCTCGCCATGCCCACGATCCCGCTTTTCATGGCGCTCATCGGTTGGCAGGCCAAGGCCGCCAGTGAAAAGCAGCTGGCCGAAACGGGCAATATGAATGCCTTCCTGCTCGATCGTCTGCGCGGACTGGAAACGATCCGCACGCTCAAGGCTGTCGATCTGACGGCGGCGCGCCTCGGCGCCGATGCGCAGAACCTCAAGAAACGGACGATGGCCGTTCTGAGGATCGCCTTCCTTTCCTCCGCCGTGCTGGAGCTTTTTGCGGCGATCGGCGTTGCCATGACCGCCGTTTATATCGGTTTCCACCTGCTCGGTTTTCTCGATTTCGGCGCCTGGGGCGGAAAGCTCACGCTGGCTGAGGGCCTCTTCATCCTGCTGCTTGCACCGGCCTTTTTCGAGCCATTGCGAGAACTCTCCGCCGTCTGGCATGACCGTGCGGCCGGCGAGGCGGCGCTCGATGCGCTCGACAGATTGACGGCCGGCGGTGCGACCATCTTGGGCGAGGGCGCGGAAGTGGTGCGCGCTCCATCTTCGACGCCCGGCCTCCTTGAGATGGACAATCTTTCCTTCGCCTATCCGGGGGCTCCGCCTGTCCTCAGGAATTTCAACCTGACGGTTCAGCAGGGCGAGAGAGTGGCGATCCTTGGGCCTTCCGGTTGTGGCAAATCCACTGTACTCTCCTTGATTGCCGGATTGGCCGAGGCGGGTGAGGGCTCGATCAGGATTGGCGGCGTCGCGCTTGATGATGCAACCGCCGATGGGCTGCGCAGAACGATCGGCTGGGTCAGCCAGAAGCCGTTCTTTTTTGCCGGGTCCCTGAAGGCGAATATTCGTTTTGGCCGCCCGGCGGTCAGCGACAACAGGGTGGAAGAGGCCCTGCGCCGTACCGGGCTGGATGGTTTGACGCAGGCGCGCCAGCATCTGCAGATCGGTGACGGCGGATATGGCATTTCAGGCGGGGAGGCGGTGCGGCTCGCCATAGCGCGCGCTTTCGCAGACCCCGCAACGCAGCTTGTCCTTGCCGATGAGCCAACGGCGCATCTCGACCGGGAAACGGCTGCTCTCGTCACGGATAATCTGCTGCAACTGGCAAAGGGCAGGACATTGGTCGTCGCAACTCATGATCCGGTGCTTGCGGCGCGTATGGACAGGATCGTGGATATGACGGCGATCCATTCGAGGAGGCGGCCATGATCGCACGGTTTGCGGTACTGAAATCCGTTATCGTCCTGTTCTGGTCGACACGGCGCGGCATGTTGCTTGCGGGCGCGGTTCTCGCGGTCACGACGGTTCTGGCGGGCATCGGTCTTCTCGGCGTGTCGGGCTGGTTCATCACCGCGACAGCCATTGCTGGCCTGCTGCCGGCGACGGCCTTCGCCTTCGATGTTTTTGCCCCTTCCGCCGCCATTCGGCTTCTGGCGCTGGCGCGCACCGCCGCCCGTTATGGCGAGCGCATGACGACCCACGAAGCAACGCTCTCCGTGCTGGCAGCGCTTCGCGAGAAATTGTTTCGCGGTTTTGCCGCACCGCAGGCCGCCAAATCTCTGGAGGCACGGCCTGCGCGCCTGCTGAACCGGCTGACGGCAGATATCGACGCGCTGGATTCGCTTTATCTGCGCGTTCTGGTTCCGGCCACTGTGGCCATTCTGGCCGCGCTCGCCACCGGCTTCGGGCTTGCTTTCCTGCATTCGCTTGCCGGCGTGTTGGCGGCGGCCTTCCTCATTGCGGCGGGGTTGGGCATTTCTGCGCGCTCTGCCCTGCGGGCGGAAAAATTTTCGCGTCGGCGGGCCATCGGGCTCGAGGCGTTGCGTGCCCGCACGGCTGATCTGGTAAGTGGACAGACGGAGCTTTTGACCACCGGCCGACTTTCCGCACAGGTTGCGGCGGTCAAGCGGGCGGATGACTATCTCGCGGCCTGCGATGACAGTCTTAACCGCATCGAGACCAATGCGGGTTTTTCCTTTGGCGTTTCAGCGGCCATTCTTTTGAGTGCCGCTCTTCTTGGCATCGCCTGGCTGGCGGAGCACGGGGCGGTGAGTGCACCTGCCGCCGCACTTGGATTGCTGGTCTGTTTCGCCGCGCTGGAGCCTTTCGCAGCACTTCGTCGCGGGGCGATGGAGCTGGGCCGCACGCTGTTTTCCGCAAGGCGTATCGCGCCGCGCTTTTCTGCGAAGGCGGAAGCGCGCTGTCCTGCATTGCCTTCGAGCGGCATTGCAGCGGAGCTGCAAGACGTACGTCTGGAGCGGGAAGGAAACGACAATCCGGTCCTGACGAATATCAACCTCGCCATTGCCGCCGGGGAGAGGGTTGCGATCGTCGGCCCGAGCGGTGCGGGCAAGACGAGCCTGATCCAGCTTCTGGCCGGTGAGTTGCAACCAGCCACGGGGCAAATCAGCGCCTTGCCGTCCACCCTGATGACGCAGCGCAGTCAGCTTTTCCGCGACAGCATTGCCGATAATCTGCGACTGGCAAAACCTGCGGCGGCAGGTTGCGAGTTGTGGGAAGCGCTCGCGGCGGCGGGACTTGCCGACCACGTCAAAAGCTTGCCGAAAGGGCTGAAGACGAAGCTCGGCGAGGCCGGGCAGGGTCTTTCCGGCGGCCAATCGCGCCGGCTGGCGCTTGCCCGTTTCCTGCTCGCTGATCGGCCGCTGTGGCTTCTCGACGAGGTGACGGAAGGGCTGGATGGGGAGACCGCCCGCGACGTGCTCGCCCGGCTCTTCGCGAAGGCGGAGGGAAAGACTGTCGTGATGATCACCCATAATCGCCGCGAGGCGGAATTTGCCGATCGCATCATTGTGCTGAAAGACGGACGCCAGCTTGATCAATGTCAAAGCGGCACCCCGGAATACGGCGTAGTGCTTGAGACACTACGCCCGGACTGAGATTTTTTTGAGAGCCGGCGTCGTCTTGACAATGGAAGGCCGGCCTTCCGGAAAAGGTGGGTAAGATTATGGAACTCGACATAGTGGCGCTGTCGCGCCTGCAATTTGCAGTGACGGCTTTATATCACTTCCTGTTCGTTCCCCTGACGATCGGGCTGTCGGTGGTGATCGCCATCATGGAAACGGTCTATGTCATGACCGGCCGCACGATCTGGCGGCAGATGACGAAATTCTGGGGCACCCTGTTCGGCATCAATTTCGTGCTCGGGGTTTCCACCGGCATCGTCATGGAATTCCAATTCGGCATGAACTGGAGTTACTACAGCCACTATGTCGGCGATATCTTCGGCGCGCCGCTGGCAATCGAAGGCATGATGGCCTTCTTCCTGGAGGCCACCTTCGTCGGCTTGTTCTTCTTCGGCTGGGACAAGCTGTCGAAACTCGGCCATCTCCTCGCAACGTGGTGCGTTGCCATCGGCTCGAATTTTTCGGCGCTGTGGATATTGATCGCCAATGGCTGGATGCAGAATCCGACGGGCTCCGCCTTCAATCCCCAGACCATGCGCATGGAAGTGACGGATTTCGCCGCTGTTCTGTTCAATCCTGTGGCGCAGGCGAAATTCGTCCACACCGTTTCCGCTGGCTACGTGACGGCTTCTATCTTCGTGCTCGGTGTTTCCGCCTGGTATGTGCTGAAAGGCCGCCATGTCGATCTCGCCAAACGCTCGATGACGGTTGCCGCCTCCTTCGGTCTTGCCTCGGCGCTTTCGGTCGTCGTGCTGGGCGACGAAAGCGGTTATCTCTCCACCGAACACCAGAAGATGAAGCTCGCCTCCATCGAGGCCATGTGGGAAACCGAGCCGGCCCCGGCTCCCTTCACCGCCATCGGTTTTCCCGATCAGGAAGCACGCGAAACACATTTTGCCGTGAAGATCCCGTGGGTGATGGGTCTCATCGGGACCCGCTCACTCGACACGCAGATTCCTGGCATCAACGATCTGGTGGAGCAGGCCAAGACCCGCATCCGCGACGGCATCAAGGCCTATGATGCGCTGATGCAGATCCGCGCCACCGGTAAAGGCGCGCAACTGCCGGAAGAGGTGCGCGGCACCTTTGCCGAACTCGGTCATGAGCTTGGTTACGCCCTACTGCTGAAACGATATGTCGATGATCCGCGTCAGGCGAGCGAAGAGCAGATTGCCAAGGCCGCGGCAGATACGATCCCGCATGTACCGACGCTGTTCTGGTCGTTCCGCATCATGGTCGGCCTCGGTATGTTCTTCATTCTGCTGACGGCGACTTTCTTCTATCTCTCGGCTCGTCGCCGGCTGGATCATTACCCACTGCTGCTGAAAGTGGCGGTCTTCGCCATTCCTTTGCCGTGGATCGCGGCGGAAATGGGCTGGGTGGTGGCCGAGTTCGGTCGCCAGCCATGGATCATCGAGGGTGTGCTGCCCACGGCTGCCGCGGTCTCCAGCCTCAGCGCCTCGACGGTTCTCATTACACTTCTGTGTTTCATCGCCATCTACACGGTGCTGTTCATCGTTGAGATGGGACTGATGCTGAAAGCGATCCGCAAAGGGCCGGACCCCGACCACGAGCCGGAAGCACCGCTCGTTCCTGAAAAACTCGTCGCTGCGGAGTAAGATATCATGATCCTGCATCAACTCATCGACTATGAAATCCTCCGCGTCATCTGGTGGCTGCTGCTCGGTGTGGTGCTGATCGGTTTTGCGGTGACCGGCGGTTTCGATCTCGGCACGGGGGCGCTGCTGCCTTTCGTTGCGAAAACGGACATTGAGCGGCGTGTCGTCATCAATTCCATCGGCCCCGTCTGGGAAGGCAATCAGGTCTGGCTCATCCTTGGTGGCGGCGCGATTTTCGCCGCCTGGCCGCCGCTTTATGCGGTGTCGTTTTCGGGCTTCTATCTGGCGATGTTCGCCACCCTGTTCGCGCTGATCCTGCGGCCGGTCGGTTTTAAATACCGCTCCAAGCGTGAAAGCACCGCATGGCGTACCGGCTGGGATTGGGCGCTCTTTATCGGTGGCTTTGTCCCGTCGCTGATTTTCGGCGTCGCGATCGGCAATGTGCTGCAGGGTGTTCCCTTCCACCTGAATGACGATCTCAGGATTTTTTATGACGGCACGACGCTGTTCGAACTCCTGAACCCCTACGCCATCCTTTGCGGTCTCGTTTCGGTGGCCATGCTCGTCATGCATGGTGCGGCATGGCTGGTGCTGAAGACGGATGGTCCGGTTGCTGCCCGTGCCCGGGGCTTCGGCAGCGTCGCGGCCCTTGCCACGTCAGTTCTTTTTGCGCTTGGCGGCGTCTTTCTGTGGCTGGGCATCGATGGCTATCGCTTCACCTCTGACATCGTCACCGACGGTCCGTCCAATCCGCTGTCAAAGACGGTAGAGGTTGCGGGCGGTATCTGGTTTTCCAACTATGCGGCGCATCCCTGGATGATGCTGGCGCCAGCGCTCGGTCTTGCCTTCCCGCTCGTCGCGTTCGTCCTCTTCCGGGCCCACAGGCAAGTGCTGGCGCTGCTTTCCAGCTCGCTCGCCATTTTTGGCATCATCTCGACGGTCGGGTTGACGATGTTTCCCTTCATCCTGCCGTCTTCGGTCGATCCCAAATCGAGCCTGACGGTCTGGGATGCGTCGTCCAGCCATATGACGCTGTTTATCATGCTGGTGGTCGCCCTCATCTTCATCCCGATCATCGTCGCCTATACGTCATGGGTCTATCGCGTGCTGTGGGGCAAGGTGGATGAAAAGGCGATCCGCGACGACAGCGGTCATGCTTATTGATCAAAAAAGAAGGAGATCGAACATGTGGTATTTCGCCTGGCTGCTCGGCCTGCCTCTCGCCGCCATTTTCGCCGTCATGAACGCGATGTGGTATGAGCTGATGGAAGAAAACGCTAAAAAGGCTGAAGCTAAACTGGAAAAATAAGGCCTTGCGGTACGCCATTAAAAAAGGGCGGCATCCAAACCGATGCCGCCCTTTATGTAATTACCGCGCCTGCGAGGCGCAGCCTCAGTGGATCGCGATGCCGCGCTTGCCCGCTTCTTCCTTGATGATGTCCTCGACGATGGCTCGCTTGAGATTTGGATCTCCGAGCAGATAGTCATCGGCGATTTCGAAAATCGACTTCGGGTTCTCGGTCCTGTGCAGGGTGTCGAGATCCTGGCCGATCTGCTCTCTCAGACTGGAATAGTCGTCCATCGCGGTTCTCCGTTTTCCCGGTTCAGTCCAGAAGATCGGCCGGCACCTTGCCGCCATTTTCGGAGAGTTTCTTGATCACCGCCTTGTGCAGCCAGATATTCATCGTGGCCGAATCCGAGGTGTCACCGGTATAGCCGAGCTCGCTCGCCAGTTCCTTTCGGGCGGTGAGACTGCTGTCCAGGTCGAGGGCCTTGAGAAGGTCGACGATGGAGTGTTTCCAGTCGAGCTTCTGGCCGTTTTTCTTGACAGCAGCGTCCAGAATGGAAGCGACATCGACGTTACCGGTCGGTGCCGGTGCGGCGGCTGTGGGCGCAGGCGAAGCAGGCTGCGCCGGTGCTGCCGGGCTCGCAGTCGTCGTCGGCGTTCCGGCCGGAGCCGAAGTCTCCGGCGCGGCTTCTGCCTTGCCGAAAATCGCGTTCTTGATTTTGTCGAAAAAGCTCATTCTGTCCTCCCCTTATCTGCGAATTGCACGCCCGACGGCGATAAGAATGCAGGCGCCGATGAAACCGGCGATGAGATAGCCGATCCAGCCTCCGAGCGAGACGCCGATGAGCCCCAGAAGGAAATTGGCGACGACGGCGCCGACAATGCCCAGGATGATGTTCATGAAAACACCCATATTGCTTTTCATGAACTGTTCGGCGAGCCACCCAGCTACGCCGCCGATGATGATTGCTGCAATCCAGCCAACTTGTGCGTCTTCCATAACAGGCCTTTCCTTTCTAAAGAGAGGTCAGAAGGCACCGGACCCGCATTTTTTGCGCACGTCCCCCCGCCTTGAATTGACCCCAAGCGGAATACTAACGATGGCGTGGATGTTTTGTTCCGTGCGACGTGTACGCTGTCGCAAATTCAACCGTGGCTCTTAAAATCCAGCCCGATATCTAGAACCGGTGCGCTATGGGTGATCCAGCCGATGGAGATGAGATCGACGCCGGTTGCGGCGATGGCTGGAGCGGTCTGAGGATTGATGCGCCCGGACGATTCGGTGATGGCGCGCCCTGAAACGATCTCCACCGCTTCGCCCAGCTGTTCCGGCGTCATATTGTCGAGAAGAACCGCATCAACGCCCTCATCCATGGCCTCGTGCAGTTGCACAAGCGTATCCACTTCGACCTCGATCTTGACGAGGTGTCCGACGCCCTGCCTTGCGCGGCGGATGGCTTCTCGCACGCTGCCGGCAACTGCGATGTGATTGTCCTTGATGAGAACGGCGTCATAAAGCGCAAAACGGTGGTTCATACCACCGCCGGCACGTACGGCATATTTTTCCAGCGCCCGCAGCCCCGGCGTCGTCTTGCGGGTGCAGGCGACCGAAGCCTTCGTGCCCGCAATGGCGGCGACGATTTTTGCCGTGACGGAGGCGATGCCTGAGAGATGGCCGAGAAAATTCAGAGCCGTGCGTTCCCCGGTCAGAAGCCCGCGTGAGGGCCCCTCGATGGTTGCGATGATATCACCGGGAGCCACGGCCGCGCCATCCGCAATATGCCTGTTCATCCTGATCGCCGGGTCCACAAGCTGGAAGGCAAGTTCCGCCGCATCGAGCCCGGCGATGACGCCCGGCTCCCGCGCCGCCATGATAACGACCGAGCGGTGCTTGGCGGGGATGACAGCGGTGGAGGTTATGTCGCCTGCCAGGCCGAGATCTTCCAGAAGGGCATTGCGCACGAGCGGTTCGACGATCAGGCGTGGCAAGGGGGAAAGGGTCATATCAGGCGCTCCGCGCGAAACCGGCCGTGGAAAGGCGGGAAGAGGAAAATTCATGGGCGATGGTGATGATGTCGTTCAGCGCCAGTCTGCGTCTCGTTGGTATCGCGTCCTTTTGTGGAAAATCGTCACGGAAATGCGCGCCGCGCGATTCCATCCGCAGAGCCGCGAAGACGGCGATGGCGAGTGCTACGACGGCCGGGTCGGATGCCGGGCCGTTCCGCTCGGCGAGCGGCAACAAATCCCTGACAGCTGCGGCCAACCCCGCGGCATCTCTGACGATGCCGAGATGGCGGGAAACGACGGGCCTGACAGGGGTGAGATCGGCGGGCAAAAAATCGGCTGTGGTGTCGGGTGAGACGGCAGCCGACGGTCTCGCCGAAGGTGCGGGACGGCCGACTATATCCTGAGCCGCACGCATGCCCATGGTAGCCGCCTCCAGCAGCGAGTTACTGGCAAGCCGGTTTGCGCCGTGAAGGCCCGTGCAGGCGGTTTCACCTGCAACCCAGAGGCCCGGCACCGAGCTTCGGCCCCTTCCATCAGTGGCGACACCGCCCATATGATAATGCACGGCCGGGCGGACCGGCACGAGCTCGCGGGCAGGGTCGATGCCCGCCTCGCGGCAAAGCAGGTCGATCGACGGGAAACGGTCGGAAAAACCCGAGCCGAGCGCCTGGCGGGCATCGAGAAAGACGCTGCCGCCGCGCAGGATTTCACGGTCGATGGCGCGGGCGACGATATCGCGCGACGCGAGTTCCGCGCCCGGCACCGCCGCCATGAACCTTTCGCCATTTTCATTGACCAGCAGTGCGCCTTCACCGCGCACCGCTTCGCTCACCAGCGCCAGCGGCCGCCGGGGCGAGGAAAGTGCCGTCGGGTGAAACTGCACGAATTCCATGTCGGCAAGGATGGCGCCGGCCCGGGCGGCGAGCATGATGCCCTGCCCGAAATTGCCGGAGGGATTGGTCGTGGCGTCATAAAGCCCGCCAAGGCCGCCGGTGGCAAGAACGACCCGGCTTGCCGATAGAAAGAAGCTGCCACTTGGACCCGCGCAGGCGAGACCGGCGATCACGCCATCCTCCGTCAGCAGCCGGCGCACTTCCGTGCCCTCCAGAACCGTGATCGAAGGCGTGCGGCGAACGGCCTTTGCGAGAGCACTGACGATCGCGGCACCCGATCCGTCGCCTTCGGCGTGGAGAATGCGCCGCCTGCTATGGGCGGCTTCCAGCCCGAAGACGTAGTTGCCTCTGGTGTCCCGGTCGAAGCGAACGCCCGCCCGTTCCAGTGCGTCGATAACTGTGGGCGCTGCGGCGATGATGCCAACCGCCATATCTTCATCGCAAAGGCCGTCGCCTGCGGCGAGCGTATCGGCGACATGCAGGGCTGCGCGATCATCCGGCCCGAGGCTGGCCGCGATGCCGCCCTGCGCCCAGGCGCTTGAGGTTTCGCCGCCGAGCGCGCCGCGCGTCACAAGCAGCACGGGCTGTGGCGCCAGCGTCAGCGCCGCCATCAACCCGGCAATACCGCTGCCGACGATGACCGTCCAGTCCCGCTGCGGCGAAAGTGCGCTCATATCTGCAGCATCCTTTCCACGGCGCGGCGGGCGGCACCGGCAATGGCCGGATCGACCGTCACCTCATGGCGATTTTCCTCCAGTGCCGCGCGGATATTGCCAAGCGTGATGCGCTTCATATGCGGGCAGAGATTGCAGGGGCGGATGAATTCGACGTCGGGATGATGCACGGCGACGTTGTCGCTCATCGAGCACTCCGTAAAAAGGCCCACGCGGGCAGGGCGCTCGCGGCCGACATAGTCAGACATGCCGGCGGTGGAGCCGGAAAAATCCGCAGCATCAACGACCTCAGGCGGACATTCAGGATGCGCCAGTACGATCACGCCGGGATGGCTCTCTCTCAATTCCCTGATGTCGTCGGTGGTGAAAAGCTCGTGCACCTCGCAATGGCCACGCCAGGCGATCAGCTCGACATTGGTTTCCTTGGCCACGTTCTTCGCCAGATATTCATCCGGCAGCATCAGTACGCGCGGCACACCTAGCGATTCCACCACCTGGCGGGCGTTGCCCGACGTGCAGCAGATGTCTGACGCCGCCTTCACCGCGGCTGACGTGTTCACATAGGTGACCACGGGAACGCCGGGATAGGCCTTGCGCAGAAGCGCGATGTCTTCCGGCGTGATGGAATCGGCGAGCGAACAACCGGCGGCCATATCCGGAATGAGCACCGTCTTTTCCGGATTGAGCAGCTTTGCCGTTTCGGCCATGAAGTGCACGCCGGCGAGAACAATCACATCGGCTTCCACCTCCATCGCCTTGCGGGCGAGTGCGAGGCTGTCGCCGACAATATCGGCGACGCCATGGAAGATTTCCGGTGTCTGGTAGTTATGGGCGAGAATGACGGCATTGCGCTTGCGCTTCAGTTCAAGGATTGCCTCCACATCATCCTGGAAGCCCATCCATTCGGCCTTGGGAATGACGCGGGCAACGCGGTCATAAAGGCGGGCGGCGGAAATCTGCTCGTTCACGGTGCTCTCCCATTTATACTCTTATTGAGCATATCTAGGGCAAACACATATTCTCATCGCGAGCATATGTCAATTGCGGGAGAGGGGCAGTTTCGTTCCGGAGAGGGCGCGTTCGTCAAGAACGGTCTGGCGGAAGCGGAAAAGCTTCGCCGGGCGGCCTCCGGTTTCGGTCGCCATGTCGCCGGTTTCCTCCACCAGTTGCTGCTGTTCGATCAGCCGGCGGAAATTCTGCTTGTGCAGCGTCAGCCCGGCCAGCGCCTCGATGGCGCGCTGCAATTGCAGCAGGGTGAAGCTATCGGCCATCAGTTCAAACACCACCGGTCGATATTTGATCTTGGCGCGCAGGCGGGCAATGCCGGTGGCCAGAATGCGGCGGTGATCGGCAAACATCGGCCTGCCGAAATTGATCCGTGGCTCGCCTTGCGCCTCTTCGACCAGCCCAGCCTCATACAGCAGCTCGTAACGCTGCAGGGTCAGTTCTTCGTTCCAGCCGCCGCCATCCAGCCCGAAGGTGAAATCGGCGCGCAGGTGGCGCTGCGCCCTGCTGGCGGAATCGGAATCGGCCCAGGCGCGCAGCCTGTCGATGATGTTGTCGAGGACCTCAGGGCGGCCCTGCCGATGGTCTTCCCAGGGAAAATATTCGTACCAGCCATGCCAGAGAGCGTGCTTGCCGCCGGATGCCTCCTGCTCGCGCACCAGGCCGAGATAACCGATGGAGATGGTTCTGCCGCCCGGAATATCATTGTTGCGGTCGCGATCGGCGAAAGTATAGAGCTGTTCCAGATAGCCCACGGGGTGGTGGGTCTGTTCGTGAATCCATTCCCGCAGCCCGCTCTGAAGCGTCCTGTGGCCGAATTCGAAGGGGCCGGAGGGCAGGGCGGCCCCATCGCGAACGGTCATGACCCGTGGCTCATCCGTGGTGATGGCGGTGACGACGGCGATGAGTTCGGCATGGGCAAGCCCGATGGTCACGGCGGCTCCTCTGGTCGCTGGCTGCGGTATCAGCCTTCTTGGCACAGGAAGGTTCTTTCGCCAACATGGCGGCCAAAAAGGGCTGTCGATAATCCGCCGCCCGCAAGCCGTGTCTCATCAGACGAAAGGACGAATTCTTGTCGTTAGCCGTTCGGCATCTACTATGTTAGAGAGCCGCTACAGGCATTGGATACTGTAAGGCTAATGTTGGAAAACATATCTCTCGAAGAGACACTTGTGGGTTACTACACCTGGAACGTCGGCCAGAATCTGGTTTATCTGGATGCCGTGGCCGCTTATCTGCGCGAATTTTCCCTGGAAGAAGGCGCCAGAGGCATTCCAGTCGAAGATTTCATCGCCCAGATCGAAAGTCCTTCGCGCGCACGCGTCGCCGAGGCCGTTTATAATTCGCTGACGAATGGCGTGTTTTATGATCAGGAATATCGCATCCAGCTTAAATCGGGCGGGTTACGCTGGTTGCGCACGACGGGAAGAGTGATTCTGGACGGCGACCGGGTTCCCATCATGGCCATAGGCACGGTGAGGGATTTGACGGCGCGCAAGGTTTTATTGATGTGATATGCGGCCGGCCTTTTTGTGAAGGCGGCCGCTCCATTTTATGTCGTTCATTGTTTTGATGTTGCGGTGATATGGTCAGGCAGATCGCAATCTTGCTGTTTCAGATCGTCCTGGCCATAGGCCTCGGCATATCGGGCATCCGCATTGCCTCGCTCGTCAATGGTGAGGCGACCTCCGCACCGGCAGGACTTGCCGCCAATACGGAACTTCTCTGGACCACCTCACCGGTGCGGGTCGATCCCCGTCGCCAAAATTACGAGCGCATCCCAACGCCGCCCGATCTCTATCCGCTGAAAATGCACGCCGACCAGCGCCTGCGGGTGATTTCCAGCAGCCGTTTCACCTTCAAGGGCGAGGAATTCCGCCTCGCCGGCGTGGAAGAGATCGAACGCAATCGCGTCTGTTCCGGCTCTGACGGCCGCCGCTACGCCTGCGGCCTCAATGCCTTCAAGGCGCTGCAGAATCGCCTGCGCGGCCGATATCTGGAATGTCGGGTGGTGGAGGCGAGTTCGCCGAGTTCCCTGGAGTGCCGTATCAACGGGCAGGACGTGCGGGCACTGTTGCAATAGGCGATCGCGCCAAACGGCTTTAACGATGATGGGGCCAGTCGGCCAAAAGCGAAAATTTATCGTCTGGGAAGATTTGGTGGAGCTAAGCGGGATCGAACCGCTGACCTCTTGCATGCCATGCAAGCGCTCTCCCAGCTGAGCTATAGCCCCATAAGGGTTCCGGCATTTCTTCCGGTTCCGGGAACCGAAGCGGTTGTTGTTTCCGTTCGGTGGCGGCTTACTACTGCGGCTTTCCGGTCAGTGCAAGCATAAAAAACGGCCCGGCGTCATTTTTTTGTCGTCGGGCCGAATTATTAAGGAAAATCAAGCTTCTTCGTCGTCGCCGGGCACGCCGATGATACCGGACATGTCGTCGTCGTCATCTTCGTCATCGGTTTCGAGGAAGGTATCGTCATCGTCGTCGATTTCGACGTCGTCGTAATCGCCCAGATCAGGGATGTCGTCGCCGCTGTTGTCGCCATCGGCATCTTCCAGCGAGACGAGTTCGACTTCCGTGTTTTCGGTATCGACTTCCGCCACTTCCTCTTCTTCAGCCTGCTCCATCTTGGCCTGGGCGGTGCTTTCCTCGAAGAAGGAGAGCGGCCAGGACTTGCCGGTGTAGGGATAAACGACCGGGTCACGGTTCAGATCGTAGAACTTCTTGCCGGTATCGGGGTCTGTGCGCTTGGTACCAAGTTCCGCTTTTGCCACTGTCTAAGCCTCAAATTGTCGAATGAGTTTCGGTGTGTACGCCGTAAAACCGGCATAGACGGTAAAATTTATAGCCGGTCCCCTTAATCGTTGCGCTCTTTCGTGTCAAAGACAAACTTCGGGTGCTGCCTCCCCTGGCGCAAGCCCTATGCGTCAATGCCGATGCAATAAGGGGAGGCTTTGCACACTTTATTATACTGATGACGGATGCACGGACGGAACGCTTCATGACCTTCACGATTGCCATAGACGGGCCAGCCGCGGCCGGCAAAGGGACCCTTTCGCGCAGGATAGCCGAGACCTATGGCTTTCATCACCTCGATACAGGCCTAACCTACCGCGCGACCGCCAAGGCCCTTCTGGATGCGGGGTTGCCGCTCGATGATGAGGCCGTGGCCGAAAGGATGGCGCTGGAGGTCGATCTTGCTGGCCTGGATCGCGCCGTGCTTTCACGGCACGATATCGGCGAGGCTGCTTCAAAGATTGCGGTGATGACCCCGGTGAGGCGCGCGCTGGTCGAGGCACAGCAGCGTTTTGCCGCAAAGGATCCCGGTACGGTGCTCGATGGCCGCGACATCGGGACCGTGGTGTGCCCTGAGGCGCCGGTGAAGCTTTATGTGACGGCCTCTCCAGACGTGCGGGCGCGCCGGCGCTACGATGAAATTCTGGAGAGTGGCGGCGCCGCGGATTATGATGCCATTTTCGCCGAGGTGAAAAAACGTGACGAGCGCGACATGGGCCGCGCCGACAGCCCGTTGAAACCGGCTGAAGACGCGCACTTGCTAGATACGTCGGAAATGAGTATAGAGGCGGCGTTTCAGGCCGCGCGCACGATTATCGACGCCGCTCTGAAGAGATAGGTTTTTCGCGGAACGGCTTGCCGCCCTCTGCGTTTAGTCCGGAATTGCCTGAAGACATGTCCTTGCGCCGGAAAGCCTCTTGAAGAGGCGGGCATGGGTTCGGGTATCAACAACACTAGCCCACCGGCGCATTGTATT
Organism: Pseudomonadota bacterium; assembly: GCA_023444445.1. Lineage (GTDB taxonomy): Bacteria > Pseudomonadota > Alphaproteobacteria > Rhizobiales > Rhizobiaceae > Agrobacterium. The sequence goes on from JAEXMK010000023.1 coordinate 42,734, forward strand.
CGCCCCCGTGCGGATGCATTCAGGAGATTTCATGTCAGTATCTACCCCCACGCGCGACGATTTCGCAGCGCTTCTCGAAGAATCCTTTGCCTCCAACGATCTTGCCGAAGGCTATGTTGCCAAGGGTATCGTCACGGCAATCGAGAAGGACGTCGCGATCGTTGACGTCGGTCTCAAGGTCGAAGGTCGCGTTCCGCTCAAGGAATTCGGCGCGAAGTCCAAGGACGGCACGCTGAAGGTCGGCGACGAAGTCGAAGTTTACGTCGAGCGCATCGAAAACGCTCTCGGCGAAGCCGTTCTGTCGCGCGAGAAGGCTCGCCGCGAAG
>JAEXMK010000092.1 GCA_023444445.1 Pseudomonadota bacterium
TTGCCCCCTCATCCGACCCTTCGGGCCACCTTCTCCCCGGCGGGGAGAAGAAATGCGCGGCACCCGCTCGTTCCTGGCAAATACTCAGGGATTGCTACTTAGGCCTCCACACCCTGCCCGCGATGAAATAGCTCCACCTGCATTTCAATCTGCCGTTTCAGATCATCCTTGATGCCGGACGACGCATTCAGCACCTCTTCCGACTTCAAGAAATCCAGCACACCGAAACGGTGCACCGGCGGGCGCAGGAAGATGTGCGGCGGGCGCAGCCTGAGTTTCAGCGCAATCGCCGCCTGCATCATCAGCTGGCTGGCGCCGAACAGGCTGTCCAGCCGGTTCGGCATGGTGGTGCCGTCCCCTTCCGGGCCGCCGACGACATCGACCCCGATGACGATATCGGCGTGGTCCAGCAGGTGTTCATAAGGGACAGGATTGAAGATACCGCCATCGATCATGATACGGCCATCGATACGGACAGGCATGAACAGCGCCGGGATGGCAGCGGATGCGGCCAGCGCCTGGATGATCTCGCCACTTTCCACCACCACTTCGGTCTGGGCGTAATAATCTGTCGTGATCACCTTCAGCGGGATGGCAAGCTGCGAAAAATCCTTCGGCAGGGCCTGCGGCATCAGGGCATGAAGGATGAGTTCGAGATTGAACTGGCCGAGGCGAAAACCGTGGGCCGCATGGCGCATCGATGCCGGACCAAGGCTCCAGAGCCGGTTGGCCACGGAGCCCTTCCGACCCATGAGTTCAAGCGTATATTCGCGGATTTCGCGGCCCGACATGCCCGCTGCCATGCCCGCGCCGATGATGGAGCCTATGGAGGAACCGGAAAGCATCACCGGCCGGATACCAAGTTCATCCAGCGCCTCGATGATATTGATGTGGCAGATACCGCGAGCGCCGCCACCGCCGAGCGCCAGCCCGAATGTCGGCTCATGGCCGCTCCCGCCGCCACCCTTGAGGATTTCCTCCCCGGCGCGGACGGTCGTGACGCTCTCGTTGCCAGCCTGCTCCATGCGAAACACCCAAAAAGATTACCACGGTAAAGGCTCTGCCTATTGGGCAAACAAGACAAGACCGTGGCGCGACGGGAAAGTCCCCGTCAGGGCTCGTAGCGGTAGAAATGCATCTTCGTGTCGCCGAAAATCCGGCTTTCAAGCGGCTTGAACACCGGCTCGACCTTGACCGTCACGTCGCCGCGTTCTTCCAGGATTGCGAGCGCGCCGGGGTTCAGCCAGCCGCCGCCATGGGCTGCCGCAAAAGCCTTCTCGCCATGGCCATGGCCATAGGGCGGATCGGCGAAGAGAAGATCGAAGGGCTCGATGTTGTTGACGCCGCCAAGCTTGGTGGCATCACGCCGCAGGATGCGGGCGCGACCGTGCAGGCCGAGCGCATCGATATTTTCCCACAGCAGCCCCCTGCCCTCGACGCCGTTTTCAACGAAGAGCGCCACCCGACAGCCGCGCGACAGAGCTTCAAGCCCCACCGCGCCGGTTCCGGCAAAAACATCCAGAACGCGCGTACCGTCAAGACTTTCCGGATAGGCGTGGCTCAGGATGTTAAAGAGGCTTTCCCGTGTCCTGTCGATGGTCGGACGAATGGAATTCGATTTCGGCGCGGCCAAAGTCCGGCCGCGGAACTCACCGCCTACGATCCGCATTACGTGTCATTCCCCTGCCACCGGAAGGTTTGCCACCCGGGCCCTTACCGCCCGGCTTGCCGCCACCGGGACCACCGGGGCCTTTGCTCTTGCCTGAGAAACCCGAACGTTCGCCGCGCTCGCCCGACTTTGCGAAGGACGGCTTGCCGAAACCGGGTTTACCGCCCGGTTTGCCGCCACGGGGCTTGTCACCTGCCGGGCGCTCGCTGCGTGGCCGATCACCGTCTTCGCGGGGTCTGTCGCGGAACGGACGGTCGCCAAAGGGTCTTTCGCCACGGGCGGTACGATCGCCGAAACTCTTTTCACCGCGGGGACGATCGCTGCGCGGGCGGTCGCCGTCTTCGCGGGGCCGATCACGAAACGGGCGGTCGCCAAAGGGTTTTTCACCGCGTGCAGGGCGATCACCGAAGCTCTTTGCGCCGCGTGCGGGACGCTCGCCAAGAGGGCGGTCGCCGTCTTCACGCGGGCGATCCCGGAAAGGCCGGTCGCCGGAGGGCCGATCACCAAAAGACTTGCCGCCGCGTCCGCCGCGATCGCCAAAGCTCCTCTCGCCACGGGCCGGGCGCTCGCCGCGGCCATGACCACGATCATCCTCACGAACAGGCTCCGAGCGGATCCACTCACCCTCGTCATCGGCATGGCGCACGACGCTGCGACGGGCTTCGTCCTGGGCGGACGGCTTCTTGAACAGGCTTTCGGCTTCAGCGCGGGCAGACGACTTGCGTTCTTTGCCATCGCGGGTGGGCTTTGCACCGGGCGCCATCCAGACATTGGCGGTGCGGCTCGTGCCGGCAGGCTGGCGGGGGCGACGATCATCGCCCTCTTCGTCATTGCGGCCCTTGCCGCCGAATTTTCCGGCAGGCTTGGAACCGAACTTACCGGCGGGCTTGTCGCCGCGCTTGGTGTCGAGACGGCCGAGCGCCTTCTCACGGCGATCTTCCGGCTTGCCGGCCGCCTTTTCAAAACGCGGCCTGCCTTCCGGCGCGTCGCTTTTTGCCCATTCGGACTTGGCGCGCTTGGCCGGGGCCTCTTCCTCGTCGTCGACAGATGTATTGTAGATCGGCGCGTCGAAATTGGCGCCGGCCTCTTCGATCAGGCGCGGGCCGAGCTGGTCACGCAGCATACGGCCGCGGACTTCCAGCACCTTGCCTTCGGGCAGATCACCCAGCTGGAACGGACCATAGGAAATACGGATCAGACGATTGACCTCGAGACCAAGAGCGCCGAGCACGTTCTTGATTTCGCGGTTCTTGCCCTCGCGCAGACCCATCGTGATCCAGACATTGTGGCCCTGAGTGCGGTCGAGCGTCGCGTCGATCGCGCCGTAAAGCACGCCGTCGACGGCAATGCCGTCCTTGAGCTTGTCGAGTGCCGCCTGATCGACCTCGCCATGGGCGCGCACGCGGTAACGGCGCAGCCAGCCGGTGGTCGGCAGTTCGAGTACGCGGGAGAGGCCGCCATCATTGGTGAGCAGCAGCAGGCCTTCGGTGTTGATATCGAGACGGCCGATGGAGAGCACGCGCGGCAACTCACCCGGCAGATTGTCGAACACGGTCGGGCGGCCTTCCGGGTCGGAATTGGTCGTCACCAGACCGGCGGGCTTGTGATAAAGCCACAGGCGCGTACGTTCGGCGCCACGGATAGGCATTCCGTCCACTTCGATCTTGTCCGAGAGCGTGGCGTTGACCACTGGCGTGTCCAGCAAGACGCCGTTCAGCGACACGCGGCCTTCCATGATCATGCGCTCGACATCGCGGCGCGAGGCGACGCCTGCGCGCGCCATGATCTTGGAAATGCGCTCGGGCTTGGAAGCACCTACGGTTTCCGGCGCCGGGGCGGCCTTTGCCTCGGCTGGTTTCTTCTCGCGTTCGGCGGCGGGCTTGCCGGGGCCTTTCGGCTTCTTGTCGCGGCTAAATGTCTTGCCGCCATCACGCTTCGGCTTGTCTTTAAAAGTCATTTGCTGTTTGCCTGTTGTTTGGGCTGTCCTATCAGGTCCAAGCACAAGGGTTAAGAGGAAATTGAAACGCAATGGCCGAAAGGACGCATTTCATGGAGCTGGCGCTGGCGGAAGCCCGTGCCGCGGGTGAGCGGCAGGAGGTTCCGATTGGCGCCGTACTGGTTCTGGAAGGCCGCGTCATCGCCAAATCCGGCAACCGCACCCGTGAATTGAACGATGTCACGGCGCACGCCGAAATCGCCGTGATCCGCATGGCCTGCGAGGCGCTGGGGCAGGAACGCCTGCCCGGCGCCGATCTTTACGTTACGCTGGAGCCCTGCACCATGTGCGCGGCGGCGATTTCATTCGCACGCATCCGTCGCCTTTATTACGGCGCACAGGACCCGAAGGGCGGCGCGGTGGAGAGTGGCGTGCGCTTTTTCAGCCAGCCGACCTGCCACCACGCGCCGGATGTCTATTCGGGACTGGCGGAAAGCGAAAGTGCTGAAATCCTGCGGACATTCTTTCGCGAGAAACGTCTCGACGACTAAGCGGCCGGCGGGAGGTGCAATCTTTCCCGCAGGCCATCAGCGATTGATTTTATCAGAAGGGGTTCCACCAGCTCTTGCCGGTGCCGGCCATTGCCGCTTCTTTCTTGCGGCGCTTTTCCTTCTTCTGCTCGGGTTCACCGAGATCGGTCAGCTGATCCTGCGGAACGCTGCGATATTCAGCCGGCGGGTCGGTCAGGAACTTGCGCTGGGCGTTGACGACGGAGCCGCCCTGTGCCTCGGCCTTGGCCTTGCGGAAGGCTTCCCACTTCTGGCTTTCGGTCATCTGACCGGCGGTGCCGTTGCCTGCGAGCAGCGGCGAGCGGTAATGCGGGTTGTTCTTGTTGGCATCCGCCTCGTCGCGCAGACGTTCACGGGTTTCTTCCGGCGATTCGACCCATTGCGGGTTGTTTTCGCGGTTGGCCATGTTCTGCTGCGGCGTGGTCAGCTGTTCGGCGCGGGCCTGGGCGGGAACGACGAGACCGGGGCGCGGGCCATATTTCAGGTTGCGCTTGCTCTGGTCACCGGTGATCGAGGTCGCGTTGCCGAGGTCGTCGACGAGCTGTTCGGCCGCCGTCTTGCCCGTACCGTAGGTCGGGCTGGTGCAGGCGCCCAGCAGCACGCCTATCGTCGTGACGCCAACAACCGTGCGAAACATGCCCAAACCCTGCGCATTACCCTGCATCGTCTTCATTGAAACCCTTCCAGCCGTCCGTCCCACTTCGCCAGACATCGTCTTTCGGCAGGCGGCAGCCCGCATTGCCGTGCAAATCCGGCCATTTTCAGGCAGGTGTACCGGATGAAGAGGCAAAGCGCAATTCATCCGGTCATTTTCGTTACGAGAGTGCCGCAAGCTCACGCAGGGCCGCCGCATCGCGGGCCGAGACGTCGGGATAATCCGGATCGGACCCGACATCGGTGGTGATGCGCCACGAACGCGCGCATTTTTCACCTTCCGCGAGCTTCTGCTCGACCACGACCTTCGGCACTTCCGGCAGGCGGAAACCGTTGGCAGGGCCTTCGTCACCCACAACCGTGATGGCCGAGGTGATGCAGATTTCGGCGAAGTCCTGATCCTTCAGCGCGGCCAGCAGATCGGCGTCGGCGATGTGGACGACAGGTGCGGCCTCCAGCGAGGAGCCGATGCGCTTTTCACGGCGCTCGACTTCAAGCGCGCCCGTGACGACAGTGCGAACCTTGCGGATTTTCTCCCACTTCGCTTCCAGCGCATCGTTCTTCCAGTTTGCCGGGATTTCCGGGAACTGGGCGAGATGCACCGACTCCGAATCCGGGTAGCGCGACAGCCACGCTTCTTCCGTGGTGAAGGGGAGCATGGGGGCAAGCCAAGTCACCAGGCAATCGAACAGCTTGGCGATGACCGAAAGCGCTGCGCGGCGCTTCAGCGACGACGGCGCGTCGCAATAAAGCGTATCCTTGCGGACGTCGAAATAGAAGGCCGAAAGCTCGACATTGGCAAAGTCGATCAGCGCGCGGGTGATCTTCTTGAACTCGAAGCCGTCATAACCCTCGCGAACCACGCCATCCAGTTCGGACAGGCGGTGCAGCACCAGCTTTTCGAGTTCCGGCAGATCGTCATAGGCGATCTCCTCGCCCTTATAATGGGCGAGTGTGCCGAGCATCCAGCGGATGGTGTTGCGCAGCTTGCGATAGGCATCGACATTGGTCTGGATGATGGCCTTGCCGAGGCGCTGGTCTTCCCAGTAATCCGTGGTCATGACCCACAGGCGCAGAATGTCGGCACCCGACTGGCTCATGACTTCCTGCGGAGCGACCACGTTGCCGAGCGACTTCGACTGCTTGCGGCCCTGCTCGTCCATGGTGAACCCGTGGGTCACAACGGCATTGTAAGGCGCACGGCCGCGCGTCGCGCAGCTTTCAAGCAGCGACGAATGGAACCAGCCACGATGCTGGTCGGAGCCTTCGAGATAGACATCCGCCGGCCACTTCAGGTCCGGGCGGTCTTCCAGCGTGAAGGTGTGGGTGCAGCCGCTGTCGAACCAGACGTCGAGGATGTCCATGACCTGCTGCCACTTGGCATGGTCGTGGTCATTGCCAAGGAAGCGTTCCTTGGCGCCTTCCGCGAACCAGGCGTCAGCGCCCTCGGCCTCGAAAGCCTCGAGGATGCGGGCGTTGACGGCCTCGTCGACCGGAACTTCACCCTTCTCATCCGCGAAGACGGCGATCGGCACGCCCCAGCTACGCTGGCGCGACAGGACCCAGTCGGGGCGGCCTTCGATCATGGCGCGCAGACGGTTCTGGCCGGAGGCCGGGACGAAACGGGTCTGGTCGATGGCGGAAAGCGAACGCGAGCGCAGCGTGGTGCCGTCGCCCAGTTCCTTGTCCATATAGACGAACCATTGCGGCGTGTTGCGGAAGATGACAGGCTTCTTGGAGCGCCAGCTATGCGGATAGCTGTGCTTGAGACGGCCACGGGCAAACAGGTTGTTTTCCGCGATCAGCGCCTTGATGACGCGCTCATTGGCATCGCCCTTCTTGCCGTTATCATCCATGACACGGGCAGCACCGCCTTCGGCTGATGGGCCGAAACCGGGGGCGTCTTCGGTGTAGAAACCGTCATCGCCGACCGTGAACGGGATCTTTGAGGAGATGCCGCGCGCTTCCAGATCGCGCGCCTGCGCCATCCACGCATCAAAGTCCTCGCGGCCATGGCCGGGGGCCGTGTGCACAAAGCCGGTACCGGCATCGTCGGTGACGTGATCGCCATCGAGAACCGGAACAGGGAAGGTGTAACCCAGCGATGCCAGCGGGTGGGCGCAGGTGACAGCCGCGAGTTCTTCCGCCTTCACATCGCGCAGGCGTGTAAATTCGAGCTTTGCCTTGGCAAAGCATTCCGCTGCCAGCTTGTCTGCGAAGACGAGTTTTTCGCCCGACTGCGGGCCGAAATCATTCGCAGCCGCCGTGACCTCATAAAGACCGTAGGCGATGCGTGACGAAAACGAGATGGCGCGGTTGCCGGGGATCGTCCACGGCGTGGTCGTCCAGATGACGATCGAAGCGCCATTGAGCTCGGCAGAGCCCTCAACGACCGGGAACTTCACCCAGATCGTGTCGCTCTCGACGTCATGATATTCGACTTCCGCTTCCGCCAGCGCCGTACGTTCCACGACCGACCACATGATCGGCTTGGAGCCACGATAAAGCTGGCCGCTCTTGGCGATCTTCAAAAGTTCGCCGGCGATACGGGCTTCGGCGTGGAAGTTCATCGTCGTGTAGGGGTTTTCGAAGTCGCCCTCTATGCCGAGGCGCTTGAACTCTTCCGACTGGACCTTGATCCAGCCGGCCGCGAACTCACGGCACTCCTTGCGGAATTCGTTGACCGGAACCTCGTCCTTGTTCTTGCCCTTGGCGCGATAGGCTTCCTCGATCTTCCATTCGATCGGCAGGCCATGGCAATCCCAGCCGGGCACGTAATTGGCGTCGTAACCGCGCATCTGGAACGAGCGGGTGATGACGTCCTTCAGTATCTTGTTCAGCGCATGGCCGATATGGATGTTGCCGTTGGCATAGGGCGGGCCGTCATGCAGAACGAATTTTTCGCGGCCAGCGGCGGAAGCGCGCAGCTTCTTGTAGAGACCCATTTCCTGCCAGCGCTTCACCGTTTCCGGTTCTTTCTGCGGCAGGCCGGCGCGCATCGGAAAATCCGTCTGCGGCAGAAAGAGGGTGGTGGAGTAGTCGAGTTTTTGTGCGGTGTCGGTCAAAATCGTACCGTTGTTGCGCGCCGTATCGGTCGCGCGATCTCAATTGCAAAGAGGGCAAATTCGGAAAGCGCCATGTCATTCCACATGTCATGAAAGCCACATGTGATGGAAGCGCCAAAATCCCGGACCTTCCGGCTCTCTCAGAGCGGGCGGAAGGCCGGGCCAATAATTCGGCCAATCTGAACTGCAAATTTCAACCGGTATTGGGACATGGACGGTTGTTTATGCGGTTTCCCGGCAAAAAGGAAGTGAAAAGCGACGGTGATGGAAGAGGCGGCAGCAGAGGGTCAGAATGCTATCTTCGCATCCAGTTCGCTGAGCGGACGCACGCCCGAAAGCATCGCCCTCGCCTCCTCTTCATCGCGCTTGATCTGGGCAACCAGCGGATCGAGCCCATCGAACTTCAATTCATCGCGCAGGTGGCCGAAGAAGGAGACCGAGCAGACCTCGCCATAGAGATCGCCCGAAAAATCGAAAACGAATGTTTCGAGCAGGGGCGCGCCGTTGTCCGTGACCGTCGGGCGATAACCGAAGCTCGCCACGCCGTCGCGGATCGAGCCATCAGGCCGTCGGAAGCGGACGGCATAGATGCCTGCCTTCAGTTCCGTTTCCGGCGCCAGCGCCATGTTGGCGGTGGGGTAACCCAGCGTGCGGCCAAGCTTCTGGCCGCCGATGACTTCGCTTTCCACCGTGAAACGGTAACCGAGCAGGCCCGCGGCGCCCGCCACATCACCCTCGCACAGAAGCGCGCGTATCCGGCTGGAGGAGACGACATCCGATCCCTCGTCGCGAAAGGCATCCACCAGCGTCACGTCAAATCCATGGCGTTTGCCGGCTTCCATCAGGAATGCCGGGCCACCTTCGCGCCCCTTGCCGAAATGGAAATCGAAGCCCGTGACGACGGCGCTGGCATGCAGCCAGTCAATCAGAATGGACTGGACGAATTCTTCCGCCGAGCGTTGCGAGAACTCCCGGTCGAACGGGTATTCGATGACGGAGCGGAAACCGATGGCCTCGAGAATGCGCGCCTTCAACGGGGCGGGCGTGAGGCGGAAGACCGGCACATCGGGGCGGAAGACGGAACGGGGATGCGGCTCGAAAGTCAGTACCAGCGCGGGAACGCCACGCGCTTCGGCCAGTTCCAGCGCCCGGTCCAGAACAGCGCGGTGGCCGCGATGCACGCCATCGAAATTGCCTATCGCGATGACACCGCCGCGAAGGTCGTCCGGCAGCGGCTCCTTTTTTTCATTGCGATGAAAGACGGTCATGGCAGTCGATCCATTATTTTACGCCGGTTTAAGCCAGACGTTTCTCAGGCAAGGCGGGGCATCCACCAGCCGGGAGCAGCGCCCTGCCCTTTGAGATAGGCGTTCAGAAGCGCCTCGTCCGTCTGGCCATTCAGCGTGTATTCGGCAGCGTGAATGCCGCCGCTGATATAAAGAAGGTTGAGGCCGCTCGCAATTGCGCCCTTCACATCCGTCGGCATGCCGTCACCGATGGCGAGCACGCGATCCTTGGCGAAGGCGCCGCGCACTTCTTTCGCTGCCGCAAGGCAGGCTTCATAGATCGGCGCATGCGGCTTGCCGGCAATGCGGATTTCGCCGCCGAGCTGTTCGTAATAGGCCGCCATGGCGCCTGCGCAGGGAATGATGCGCTCGCCGCGCTCCACCACCAGATCAGGGTTGGCGCAGATCATCGGCACCTTTCGGGCGACGAAGCCTTTCAGCATGTCCGTATAATCTTCTGGCGTTTCCGTCTCGTCATCGAAGAAGCCGGTGCAGACAACGGATTCCGCTTCCGCCTCACCAACAACCTCGACATCGAGGCCTTCCAGCAGCGGCATGTCACGCTCTGGACCCAGCAGGAAAACCTTTTTCGGGCCTTCCGCGATCAGGCCGCGGGTCACGTCGCCAGAGGTGATGATGCGGTCATAGGCCTCGTCAGGCACGCCGAGAACGCGAAGCTGGGCGATGACGCCGGGGGCCGGGCGCGGTGAATTGGTGATGAGAACCACCGTCTTGCCCGCCTCGCGCGCCGTCCGCAGCGCAATTGCCGCATCCGGAAAGGCGCTGACACCATTGTGCAGCACGCCCCATACATCCGAAAGAATAACGTCGAACCCATCAGTGATTTCGCCGAGGGTTTGAATGCGATGGGCCATGAGATGCTTTCCGGATGCGAGAAAAGGGTGTGCGTGACATGGCAAAGCAGGGCGCCGATGGCAAGGAAAAAAGCGGTGCTGGGCCCGCCTTCCGCCCGCTGGCCACCATGCGAACATAAAACCACTCTATGCGGGGAACCACCAGCCGTGCCGCCGAAACAGCGATTTCGCCTCATTCGGAAGGCACCGGAAATTTCTGTCATGGAACGCTGATAACCATAAGCGGTGAAATTTTTCCGACGGCGCGTTCTTGACTCAAGCGGGACGCCTGCTTATCTCGGCTTCGCTGGCACTCAAACAAGAAGAGTGCTAACACCCATCACGCGAGCCTCTGAAAGGTTCGTGAAGTCATTTGATCGAGGGATTAGGCAATGACAAGCACCAATTTCCGCCCGCTTCATGATCGCGTCGTCGTTCGTCGCGTAGAATCCGAAGCCAAGACCAAGGGTGGCATCATCATTCCCGATACCGCCAAGGAAAAGCCGCAGGAAGGCGAAATCGTCGCCGTCGGTTCCGGCGCACGCGATGAGTCCGGCAAGGTCGTCGCTCTCGACGTCAAGGCTGGCGACCGCGTTC
>JAEXMK010000101.1 GCA_023444445.1 Pseudomonadota bacterium
GCGCGTGGAGCTTTATGAGGCGCTCCAGCGCGAGCACATGGAGAACAGCCCCTTCGTGTTCATGTTCCAGACCACCAAGACCGCTGCCTTCCGCAAGGGCGTTTCCGGCTTCGAACTCGGCGTTCTCTCCGAGGGCAATTCCTACCACGATGCGAAGAAAGCGTGACATTGAACAAGCGCGTTAAGAGCATATCGTCGATACTGAGCAGCGTCCTTTTGACGCTGTTCGGTTTGATGATCATCACCTTCATGATCGGGCGTGTGATGCCCGTCGATCCTGTCATCGCGGCGGTCGGCGACAACGCGCCCGAAGACGTCATCGTGCGGGTGCGGGCCGAAATGGGTCTCGACCAGCCGCTGGTCGTGCAGTTCTTCCATTATGTCTCGCAGGTTCTGCATGGCGATTTCGGCAATTCGATCCTGACCCGCAATCCGGTCTGGATCGATATCAAGCGCGTTTTCCCCGCTACCTTCGAACTTGCTACCGCAGCCCTCATTCTGGCTGCGCTTATCGGCATTCCACTCGGTGTCTGGGCTGCCGTGAAGCAGGGCAAGATCACCGATCAGGTCATCCGCGTCGTCTGCCTTGCCGGTCACTCCGTGCCTGTTTTCATGCTGGCGCTGATTTCGCTGCTCGTGTTTTACGCCACCCTTGGCGTCGCACCGGGACCGGGTCGTCAGGACATTATCTATGACGGCATGATCACGCAGGTCACCGGCCTGATGACGGTCGACACGCTGCTTGCGGGCGACTGGGACGCCTTTTACGACGCCATCGCCCACATGGTGCAGCCCGTCTGCATTCTCGCCTATTTCAGCATGGCCTATATCACCCGCATGACGCGCGCCTTTATGATCGACGCGCTGAAGGGTGAATATGTCATCACCGCCCGCGCCAAGGGGCTTTCGGCCATGACCGTCATCTGGGGCCACGCCTTCCCAACGGTCGCCGTGCAGCTCGTCACTGTTCTCGCGCTCACCTATGCCGGCCTTCTCGAAGGTGCCGTGGTGACGGAAACAGTCTTCAGCTGGCCGGGCCTTGGCCAATATCTCACTGTCTCGCTCATGAACGCGGACATGAACCCCGTCGTCGGCGCAACCCTGTTGATCGGCTTCATCTATGTCGCCCTCAACCTGCTCGCAGACGTGCTTTACAGAGTTATGGATCCTCGCGTTCGATGATGTTAGCTAATTTCAGAAACTGGGCGCTGGATGAAACGCCGCATTCGCGAACACAGGCTGCCTGGGGCAACCGGTATCGCATCTGGCTCAATCTCAAGTCCAATCCGCTGGCGGTGATCGGTCTGACGATCATCGTTCTCTTCATTGCGCTGTCGCTGCTGGCGCCCCTGCTTGCGCCATATGATCCGGCGACGCAGAACCTCGGCAACCGCCTGGCATTCCCGAGCGCCGAACACTGGTTCGGCACGGATGAGCTTGGCCGCGACATTCTCTCACGTATTCTCTACGGTGGTCGTGTCACGCTTGGTATGGTCATTGCCGTCGTCGTTCTCGTCGCCCCCATCGGTCTCGCCATCGGCTGCATCGCCGGATATTTCGGCGGTATCGTCGATACGGTGCTGATGCGGGTGACGGATGTGTTTCTGGCCTTCCCGCGCCTCATTCTTGCGCTTGCCTTCGTCGCGGCTCTAAAGCCGGGTGTAGAAAGCGCCATTCTGGCCATCGCGCTCACCGCCTGGCCGCCCTATGCGCGTCTGGCGCGCGCCGAAACCATGACGGTCCGCGGCAGCGACTTCGTCGCCGCCTATCGCCTGACGGGTGCTTCCGCCTGGCGCATCATTGCACGTCACATCGCGCCACTCTGCGTGCCGAGCCTCATCGTGCGTATCACGCTCGACATGAGCTCGATCATCATCACCGCCGCCAGCCTCGGCTTCCTCGGCATGGGTGCGCAGCCGCCTTCGCCGGAATGGGGTGCGATGATTGCGACGGCCAAGCGCTTCATCTTCGAACAATGGTGGGTCGCCACCATTCCCGGCATCGCCATCTTCCTCGTTTCGCTCGCCTTCAACTTCCTCGGCGACGGCCTGCGCGACGTTCTCGACCCGAAGGGACATTGAGCCATGCTGGTCGAAATCGAAAATCTGAAGATCGCTTTCCAGACCCGCACCAGCCGTTTCGAGGCGGTGCGTGGTGTGTCCATGAAGCTTGGCACCGAAAAGCTCGGCATCGTCGGCGAATCCGGTTCCGGCAAGAGCCTGACGGCGCGCGCGCTGATGAAGCTCCTGCCCTCCAATGCGGATATCCGCGCCGACAAGCTCGCCTTCGACGGCATCGACGTGCTGTCGGCCAGCGAAAGACAGATGCGCCAGATCCGCGGCAAGCGGGCGGGTTTCATTCTGCAGGACCCGAAATATTCGCTGAACCCGGTCAAGACCATGGGCGCGCAGATCGCGGAAGCCTGGCGCGCCCATAAGGGCGGCAGCAAGCGTGCCGCCATGGAAGCGGCAATCGGCCTGCTCGATCAGGTGAAAATCCGCAATCCGCGTCAGGTCGCCTCATCCTATGCGCATGAGGTATCCGGCGGCATGGGCCAGCGCGTGATGATTGCCATGATGCTCGCGCCCGATCCGGAATTGCTGATCGCCGACGAGCCGACCAGCGCGCTCGATGCGACAGTGCAGGCGGAAATCCTGCGGCTGATCGAGGAGCTGGTATCTGAACGCGGCATGGGCCTCATCCTCATCAGCCATGACCTGCCGCTCGTTTCGCATTTCTGCGATCGCGTTGCTGTTATGTATTCCGGCCGGGTGATGGAGGAGCTAAAGGCGTCCGAACTTCTGAAAGCCGAACATCCCTATACAAAGGGCCTTCTGAACTGCATTCCCTCGCTGACGCATCCGCGCGAGCGTCTTCCCGTTCTTAACCGTGATGCAGCGTGGTCCAGCCAATGATCGACGTCGAAAACCTCCGTATCAAGTTCGGTGACCGCGAAGTGGTGAAGGGCGTTTCCTTTTCGGTGGAAAAGGGCGGCAGCTTCGGCATCGTCGGTGAAAGCGGCTCGGGCAAGTCCACCATCCTGCGCGCCATGGCCGGCCTCAACGAAAGCTGGGAAGGGCGCATCGCCTTTGCCGGCAAGGACGCCCCTTTGCGTCGCACGCCGGAATTCTTCCGGCAGGTGCAGATGGTGTTTCAGGACCCCTATGGGTCGCTGCATCCACGCCAGACCATCGACCGTATCCTCAGCGAATTGCCGCTGGTGCACGGCATGGACAATATCGAAAAACGCATCCAGCAGGCTTTGTCCGACGTGGCGCTGCCGCAGGCGGTGCGGTTCCGTTTCCCGCACCAGCTCTCCGGCGGCCAGCGCCAACGCGTGGCGATTGCCCGCGCCTTGATCGCCGATCCGCAGGTGCTGCTGCTCGACGAGCCGACTTCGGCGCTGGATGTCTCGGTACAGGCGGAGATCCTCAACCTGTTGCAAGACCTGCGCGCAGCGCGCAACCTTACCTATATTCTCGTCAGCCACAATCTGGCTGTCATTGCGCATCTTTGCCCGCAGGTGGGTGTGATGCTGAATGGCGAGATGGTGGAGCAGCTGAGCGCGGGTGATCTGCGCGAGGGACGGACGAAACATCCGCATACGGAAGAGTTGCGTAACTTGAGTATCAGGCTGGAAGAGCCGGCCTGAGTCCACGCTACCATGGATCGAGCGGGTGCCGCTCGCTTCTTCTCCCCGAGGGGGAGAAGGTCGCGGCACCGGGATGAGGGGGAAAGCTCTCCGAATTCCAGCAACGTCGCCCCCTCATCCGACCCTTCGGGCCACCTTCTCCCCCTCGGGGAGAAGAAACAAGCGGCGATGGCGGCGATAAACCGTTGTCCTCGCGTGTGAATCCGACCCATAAACACACGAGACCGAGCCATGCCACAGCAACTCCACTGGAACGCCGCGTCAACCCTTTCAGAGACCTTCGTCTCCCAGTGGACAGGCAACGAACCGGGCGGGGCCGTAATCGGCTTCGATCTCGATGGCATCCGTTTTGCCCACGCCGGCGGTGTCGAGAGCCTCTCGACCTTAGCACCCTTCACGCCGCAGAGCGTGGTGCGGTATGCCTCGGTCACCAAACATGCCTTCTGCGCCATGGTGCTGGCTCATGCTGATCTCATCGGGCTTGACGACCCGCTTGGCAAACATCTACCGGAGCTGCAATCGCCGCTCCGTGATGTCACGGTTGGGCAGGCGCTGGATATGAGCGGCGGCCTGCCGGATACGCGCGAGTGCCTCTCTTTGCTTGGCCTTTCCGTCTATACCGAAACGAAGGCCGGTCCGCTTCTCGATTATCTCACGCGTCAGACCCGTTTGAACTTCGATGCTGGCAGCGAGGTGTCCTATTCCAATACCGGTTATCGTCTGGTGGAAGCGGCGCTGGAGCGCCGGGGTTTCCGTTTCGATGATTTCGTGCAGCAGCATATAGCCGCGCCGTTCGACGTGTTTCTGAAAGCGCCTGACGTCTGGAACGATCCGGTCAACGGACTTGTCCCGGGTTACTGGAAGTCTGAAGAGAACTGGCAGCTTTCTGCCGCCGGCCTGCATATTTCCGCATCCGGCAGCCTTGCAGGCAGTGCCGACGCGCTGGCTCGCTGGCTGCAGGGGCTGATGCGGGGCGAGGGCAGCTTTGCGGGTGTTCTCGACAGGCTTTCGGCTGAGCGGCCACTCGCTGACGGGCGGATGAGCGAATATGGCCTCGGTCTGCGCTGGTCGCATTTGGGCGACCGCCGGTTTGTCGGTCACGGCGGTTCGCATCCCGGCTACAAGACTTGCTTTCTGCTCGATCCTGTAAACGGCACAGGCTTCGTCGTGGTGTCCAATCGCGAGGATACCAACGGTTTCAAGATCGCACTGGAAAGCATGGCGGCTTTGACCGGCCTGCCTTTGCCCAAGCCGGCAGCCACCCTGCCGGAAGGCCTCTATGTTACCGAAAGCGGTCCGTGGTGGCTGGAGATCAAGGGCAGCACATCCACCTTCATCGATGGCGACGACACGCTTTATGAAGATGCCGAAGGCTGGGTTTCTTCCCGCTCCGCATCTTCTCCGATGCGTCTCAGGTTAGATGGCGATGCCATTGTCGGTGAGGCCGGTCATGCCGCCCGCCGTTTCCTGCCTGTCGGCGAGCATACGGTGCCGAATGATCTTTCGGGAACATGGCGTTCGGATGAGGGCGCGGAATTTTCGATCGGCGGTTCGTCGCTGACGATGGGCGTCGGCCCGACCCGCCGCAGCATGCCGCTCAAGGCGCTGGGCAATGGCCGTTTTCTCTTTACGCTCACCGATGGGCCCTGGACGAAGCGGGTCTGCCTCAACCAGCTCAGCAACGACCGCATCGAGCTTGTCTCCAACCGGGCGCGGATGATCGAGTATTCTCGCAGCCGCTAGGTCGTCCGGCCGATCCGGCGATTTGGCCGCAGGTCTGCGCCTTACAAGAGGGTTTCAATCACGCCTCATTGCACCTAATAAAGACGCTTCTGAACAACCGGAAGATAATCTGTTGGGAGTATGAGCCGTGGAAGTCAAATGGCTCGAGGATTTCCTGGCGCTGGCCGGAACGCTCAATTTTTCGAAGGCGGCGGATGAGCGGCATGTGACGCAATCCGCCTTCAGCAGGCGTATCAAACAGCTGGAGGCCTGGGTGGGCGCGACGCTGGTCGACCGTGCCTCCTATCCGTCGCGGCTGACAGAGGCGGGCGTGAAGTTCGTGCCGGTTGCGCAGGAGACGCTGAAGCAGCTTTACCATGCGCGGCGCACCCTGTTGCAGGAAGAAGGGGCCGATGCCAGAACCGTTCGTCTGACGGCGCTGCATACATTGTCTTTCACCTTCTTTCCCGACTGGTTGAAACGGGTGAACGAAAAGGCGGGGCCGCTGTTTTCCGTGCTGCGGCCCGACTCCGGCAGCATGGAGGAGAACCTCAATTCGCTGGTGGACGGGCAGAGCGATTTCCTGCTGACTTATGCCCATCACGAAGTGCCGATGCTGCTCGATGCGCAGCTTTTCGAGTTTCGCGTGCTCGGTGCGGAAAAGATCATTCCCGTTTCAGCGCCCGCAAAAGACGGTTCACCGCTGCACGCGCTTCAGCAAGATGCGAAAAAACCCTTCGCTTATCTGGATTATGAAAAAGCGTCGTTCTTTGGGCCTTTGTTGCGCGATCTCCTGAGCGCGCGGTTGCCCAAATTCGAGCGAGTGCATGAGGGCAGCATGTCGGTGGGGCTGAAAGCCATGGCCATGGCTGGCTGGGGTGTCGCCTGGGTGCCGGAAAGCCTGATGCGGCAAGAGCTGGATAACGGCACGCTGGTGCGCGCCGCCGATCCAAGTTTCGACATAGCCGTCGATATCAGGCTTTATCGTTCCAAGGAAAACCGCAGGCCCGTTGTCGAGCGTATCTGGGCGGTTCTCCCGGAGTGAGCGACATCAGATAGCCGTGCGGCGGGCATTTTCAAGATAAAGCTCGCGCAGCCGGCTCACCATCGGGCCGGGCTTGCCGTTGCCGACGGGTTTGCCGTCGATCTTCGTGACAGAAACCACGAAGTTGGAGGCGCTAGTCAGGCAGGCCTCGTCTGCGTTCATGGCTTCTTCCAGCGTAAAAGGCCGTTCCTCCAGCGAGAAACCGGCCTCCTTGGCCAGTTGCAGGGCGGCCAGACGCGTGCAGCCGGGCAGGGTCTTGTTGCTGTTGCCGCGGGTGATGATCTTCTTATCTGAAGTGACGATATAGGCAGTGGAGGACGCGCCTTCGGTCACGAAACCGTCCTCGATCATCCATGCCTCATCACAGCCTTCGGCCTTGGCGATGCGCTTTGCCATGACCTGCGGCAGCAGGCAGACGCTCTTGATATCGCGGCGTGCCCAGCGCTGGTCGGGAACCGACTTCACGGAGACGCCGGCCTCCTCGACTGCGGTGCCAAGCAGCTTTTTTGCCTGGGTGAACATGACGAGCGTCGGCTTGAGATCGGCGGAGAACAGGAAGTTGCGGTCCTCGGCGCCACGCGTCAGCTGCAGATAGATCATGCCTTCAACGAGGTTGTTGTCAGCAATCAGGCGGCGCTCGGCCTCGACGATGTCCTTCGTCGTGACCGGCAGGGCCACGTCGATTTCGCGGGCGCTGCGTTCCAGCCGGGCCATGTGCAGGTCGCTGTCGATCAGCTTGCCTTCCAGAACCGAGGTGACTTCGTAAATACCGTCGCCGAACAGGAAACCGCGGTCGAAAATGGAAAGGCGGGCGTCCGCTTCGGGCAGAAATTCACCGTTGACGTAAACGATGCGGCCGGATGGGCTGGTCATGAAAACTCCGTCTGGAAGGTCAGGCTGAAACAAGGGTTCTAAGGGCGTCGATGGAAATGGCCTCCACCGTGGAGGCCTTGCCAGTGCCGGCATTAAAGCCGGTTGTCGTATTGGCCGCGCAGAGCGAATTGAGGATCGCTTCCTCCGTTGCCTCTATCGCGGCTTCGAAAAGGGGTGAAATCGCATCGTTGGAGAACTCAGGATAGTCCGTCACGGCCTTGCGGCGCGCTGGCGTGCGGCGAAGCCGCTCATCGGTGGAAAATGCCAGCGCGTAATCGCCGGATCCGTTGCTGAGTGCTGCACCCGTGCGTGCCAGTCCACCGAAGCTTCTGGCGGCGAGGCGCTTCAGATTGCGGGAGGAGAGCGGCGCATCGGTGGCAACAATGATGACAATCGAGCCATCCTTGTCCTTATGATCAGGGCTGGCATAGGGCTTGCCGCAGACCAGCAGATGCCCGCCGTAATTCGATTGGACGAGAATGCCGAGCGTATAGGTCTCTCCGGCAATGGTGACGAGGCGGGAGGCGGTGCCGATGCCGCCCTTCATGCCGAAGGCGACTGTGCCGGTTCCGGCGCCAATGCTGCCCTCGGCGACGGGGCCGGTGGTCGCATTTTTCAGCGCGGATGAGATTTCCTCAACCGTCGGGCGGCCGGCGCGGATGTCGTTCAGGCGGGAATCGTTGGTCTCGCCGACGACGGCATTGATAGAGACGACTTTCTCATTGCCCGGCTGTGCCAGCGTATGGTGGTTGATCGCCTCGATGGCACGACCGGTTGCCAGCGTATTGGTGAGGATAACCGGTGTTTCGAGTTCGCCCAATTCCTCAATCTGGGTTGAGCCTGCAAATTTGCCGAAGCCGTTATAAACGGCGAAGGCGGCGGGCACCTTGTCCTGAAACAGGTTGCCGCCATGCGGCAGGATCGCGGTTGCGCCGGTGCGGATCGTCTCACCTTCGATGACGGTCGAATGGCTAACAGCCACGCCCGCGACATCGGTTATGGCGTTGAGCGGGCCGGTTTCGAAATGGCCGGGCCGGAAACCGATATCGCGCAGTCTCGGGCGGGTCGTGTGATGCATCGGGGGATGACTTTTGCGGAATGCGGGCTGAAATTGGGACGAGTGCGGCTTGTGAAAAGCTTTGCTTGTCCGAACGTTAGCCTAGTTCGCCGGGAAACGGCATCGCAAAAATGGAATAGTTTTATGCGGGCAATGGATGCGCTCAGGAGGCGCGCAGCGCGGGTTCGCCTTCACGCTCCAGCCATTGCCGCATGGCCTCCTCGGTCTCTTCGCGCGTCGGTGCGCCGGCCCGGCCGCCAAAGACCGTACATTTGAGCGCGGCAGCAACGGAGGAGAGGCGGATGGCGGCGCGGCTTTCCATGCCCTCGGCCATCGCAAGTGCAAACGTACCGTGGAAAATATCGCCCGCCGCCAGCGTGTCCACTGCTTCGACCTGCATCGTTGACTGGAAATGCACGGTGGGATCACCGGCTTCCGTCCACCAGCAGCCTTGCGGACCAGCGGTGACGGCAATGAATGTCTCAGGATATCGCGCATGCAGCACGGGCAGCATGTCTTTCACCGTTTCAAGCCCCGTCAGCCGGGCAGCGGCGGGTTCGGAAAAAACGATATGGCTCGCGGCTGGCGCAAGCTTCTCAAGGATTTCGAGGGGTGCAACGTCTCCATCAAGAATGGCGGGTTTGCCGAGTGCGCGTGCCACGGTGAGCACATCAAGCGCCAGTTCCGGCCAGCGCACATCCACCAGAACGGCGTCGAAAGGCGCAATGTCTTGCGGCGTGCACGACCGCTTCTTCTCGTGCAGCCGGTGATCGTAGAACGGTACGATCAGCCGTTCTCCCCTGTTATCGATGATGATCGTCGACAGGGCCGAGCGTGCGCCGGTCGCAACCGTCATGCCTGATGTGTTGATGCCGCTTTCGCCGAGATCGCGAAGGATACGACTTCCGGTCTCGTCGTCGCCCACCGCGCCCCAGAGGCTGGCGCGGCCGCCCATGCGATGCACGGCGTAGGCAGCGCTGGACGCCATGCCTTCGGCGATCTGCAGCATTTCATAGGGCAGGACCTTCCCTTCGCCCTTCGGCATGTCATGCACACGAAACAGGGTGTCCAGCACGGCTGCACCCACGCAAAGCACATGCTTGCCGCCCGCTTCCTCAACCATTCTCTTCGCTCCTGCCCTGTTCAGATCCGCTTGCCGCTATCCTTGTCGAACAGATGCACGGTTGCCGGATCGATGGCAATGTGGATCGTATCGCCGAAGCGGACATTCAGGCGTTCGCGGAACAGGCAGGCGATGTCGTCGCCCTTGCAATCGAGTTTTGCATAGATTTCCGAGCCGGTGCCTTCGACCAGTTCGACGCGGCCTTCGATGCCGGTCTCGGCCGCGCGGATATGTTCCGGCCGCACGCCGTAGACGAGGTCGCGGCCGCCGAGCTTGCCGATATCGGCGTGGGCGGGCAGCGGCAGGCTGAGACCCTTGGCGGTGCGGAACACACCTTCCTCCACCCGGCCGCGAATGAAGTTCATGGCGGGCGAGCCGATGAAGCCGGCAACGAAGAGGTTGGCGGGATTGTCGTAAAGCTCCAGTGGCGCGCCGATCTGCTCGATGACGCCATCATGCAGCACCACGATCTTGTCTGCCATGGTCATGGCCTCCACCTGATCGTGGGTGACGTAGATGGTTGTCGTGCCGATGCGCTGATGCATGGCCTTGATCTCGCCGCGCATCTGCACGCGCAGCTTGGCGTCGAGGTTGGAAAGCGGTTCATCGAACAGGAAGACCTGCGGATCGCGCACCAGTGCGCGGCCCATGGCGACACGCTGGCGCTGGCCGCCGGAGAGCTGGCGCGGATAACGGTCTAGCAGCTTCTCCAGCCCCAGAATGGCGGCCGCCCGGTCCACCTTGGCCTTGGTTTCCTCGGCGCTCACCTTCTTCAGCTTCAGCGCGAAGCCCATATTGTCCTTCACCGTCATGTGCGGATAAAGCGCGTAGTTCTGGAAGACCATGGCGATATCGCGGTCGCGGGCGGGCAGGTGGCTGACCTCGCGCGGGCCGATGTGGATTTCGCCATCGCTCAGCTCTTCGAGCCCGGCGATCATGCGCAGCAGGGTGGATTTGCCGCAGCCGGAAGGGCCGACGAGCACGACAAATTCGCCATCCTTGATGTCGATATCGATGCCGTGGATGACGTTGACCGAGCCGAAGCGCTTCTGGACGTTTTGGATATTGACCGGTGCCATGTGCAGGTTCCCGTATTTATTTGTTTGATGGTTCAGCCGCCCTTGACGGCGCCGGCGGTAAGACCCGCCACGATCTGTTTCTGTGCGAACATGGTGAGCAGCAGCACCGGCAGCGTCACAATCAACGCGGCAGCGGCCAGCGGACCCCAGCTCACCTGTTCGAAGGACAGCATGTTGTAGATCGCGACCGGCAGGGTGCGCGTTTCACGGCT
This sequence comes from Pseudomonadota bacterium, assembly GCA_023444445.1. GTDB lineage: Bacteria > Pseudomonadota > Alphaproteobacteria > Rhizobiales > Rhizobiaceae > Agrobacterium. The sequence goes on from JAEXMK010000101.1 coordinate 10,764, forward strand.
TGCCAAGACGATGCCGAAGACGAAGTTGTTCCACGAGAAGATGACCGCCAGAATGAAGGAGACGACGATGCCGCGCTTGGCAATCGGCAGCGCCACCAGCCGGAACACCTGCCAGGAGGATGCGCCGTCTATGCTTGCGGCCTCTTCCAGCTCCTTCGGTGTCGTCTCGAAATAACCGATCATGATCCAGACGACGATCGGCACCGTCACGACAAGATGGATGATGATCTGCGGCCAGAGCGTGCCGAGCAGGTTCAGCCATTGGAACAGCAGGAACAGCGGAATGAGGAAGGAGAGACCGGGCGTCATGCGGGCGATCATGATCACCACCGCCGACTTTTCCGCCTTCAGCCGCGCGATGCCGTAACCGGCGGGCACACCGATGACGAGCGCCAGGATGGTGGCCGCCCCTGTCACGAGAACCGAATTCCAGAAATAGAGGAAGAAATTGTTCTCCTCGAACACCTTCACATAGTTCGACCAGGCGAAACGTTCGGGAATGAGGATCGGCGGGTAGGCGCCGTTGTCGATCTCGTATTTCAGCGACAGCGAGATCATCCAGATGAAGAACAGGATGACCGGCGAGATCATCACCAGCGCCACGAAGAACAGGCCGAGCCGGTCGAGATTTCTGCGTTTCAGGATTTTTGCGGACATCAGTGTTCCTCCATCTCGTTCCATTGCGAGCGCTGGCGCACCATCAGAAGCACGAAGGAGAGCGCCACGATGATGATGAAGAAGACGACGGCCATGGCCGAGCCGTAACCGATGTCGTAATAGGCGAATGCCGTGTTGTAGAGATAGATGTTGATGGTTTCGGACGCGGTGCCGGGTCCGCCTTGAGTCATCGCGTAGATGATGTCGAAGCTTTTGACGGCGTCGATGGAGCGGATGATGACAGCGATCATCAGGAACGGCGCAATCATCGGCATGGTGAGATAACGAAACTTCTGCCAGGCATTGGCGCCGTCGATTTCGGCGCTCTCATAGGGTTCGCGCGGCACGGCGGCGAGGCCACCAAGGACGATCAGCATGACCAGCGGCGTCCATTGCCAGGTTTCCACCAGCACCAGCGAGGGGATGACGGTAGACTGGTTGTAAATCCATTCCAGCGGGCCGATGCCGATGAAGGAGAGCAGATAGTTCAGGACGCCGAGCTGCGGGTGAAACATCATGGTCCAGACGAGTGCGATGGCGACCGGGGTCGCCATCATCGGCATCACGAAAACGCCGCGCAGAAAACCGCGCAACGGAAACTGCGCATCGAAAACCAGCGCCGCCAATGTTCCGAGGAAGAGCGGAGCGACAACTGACAGCACGGTATAAACGAGCGTGTGCCAGAGCGATTCCCAGAACCTGGCGTCGCTGGCGAGCCTGACGTAGTTCTCGAACCCGATGAAGCTCTGCTCCTGTCCGAGCGTCCAGCGATGCGCGCTCATCCAGAGGGTGAAGACCCATGGAAAAACGATGACAGCCGAAATGACGACAAGTGCCGGGATGACGAAGGGCCAGTAGTTGGGAGCAAGCCTTGCCGGCCTGCTCCCTTCTTTGCGACTGACGCCTGTCTTGGTGTTTTCGATGCTCACGGAGGCCATTATCCCTCGCTACGCGCCAGAACGGGTGTGAATTGTTCCGTTGCTTTCTTGAGTTCCGCCGCCGGGTCGGCGCCGCCGATCATGTTGGTGAGACCGACGCCGTAGATGTCGCGGAACTCCGTCACCGGAATGATGACGGGAAGGGCAAGCTGCGAAACCTTGCCGGAACCGACAACGGCATCCAGCCAGGCGGCCGGCATCTTGACGCCCTCGCGGACCTTCTGGTCTTCGAGGATGGACTGACGGAACGGAACGCCGGCGCCCGCCTGCAGCAGTCGTGCACCCATTTCGTGTGAGATTGCCCATTGGCAGAAGAGGTATGCGGCTTCCTTCTTGCTGCTGGCTTCGACAACACCGAGGCCATCACCGAAAGTGCCGGCGGCCTGTGTTGCCGGGCCCTTCGGCATGACGCCGTAACCGACCTTGCCGACCACGCGGGATTTTTCCGGGTTCTCGATTGGCGGTGCAAAACCGACGCCATCGAACCACATGCCGATCTTGCCCTGCAGGAAGGCCGACTGCGCTTCCGCCCAGTTGAAGCCGGAGACGCCGGGAGGAGCGGCTTTGGTCATCAGACGTTGATAGAGCTTGGCCGCTTCAACCGCCTCCTTGGACTCGGTGTTGACCTTGCCGTCGACGATCGGCTTTGCGCCATACCCCAGCATCAGCGAGGTCCAGACAGGTGTATTGGCGTTCTTGAGGCCACGCGCTACGAAACCATAGGTGTTGGTTGCGGGATCAGTGATCTTTTCCGCCGCCGTTACCAGCTCCTCGAAAGTTTCGGGGTATTTCAAGCCCTTGGCTTCGAACAGTTCCTTGTTCCAGTAGACGATCCAGTAATCCACCGAGAAGGGCAGCGAGCGCAGCACGCCGTCGCTATCCTTGGCAAACAGCATGCCAGCCTCGGCGAAATCCTTCTCGGAAAGCGATGGGTCGGTCAGCGCTGGGTCCTTGAGGAAACCGCTGATGTCGGCGAGCCACTTGCCCTTTTCGAACTGGCGCTTCTGTACGTGGTAGCTCAGATGCACAACGTCGAAGCTCGGTTTGCCGGAGGAAAGTTCGATCACCACCTTCTGGCGCTGCTGCTGTTCCGGTGTCGCTTCGGCATTGACCTTGATGCCGGTCAGTTCTTCGAACTCGCCGAGATATTTGATCAGCGTTTCGCTGCGCGGACTCTTGACGAGGTTGACTTCAAGCGTTGTGCCGGCGTGTTTTTTCCAGTTCACCGCCGCCGATGCCGGGCGAATGCCGAGCATCGCGCTGCCGCCAAGCGCCGCCGTGCCCGCCAGAAAGGCGCGGCGCGTGGGGTTGAGCAATGAATGCGTCATGTCTGTTCTCCTCCAGTTAGCCGGAAATTCTCCTCACCCCGGCTTGTTGCTTATTTGCTGCAAGGCCGGCGCAGACCCTCTTTGTCCCGCCGGCGTTGCCTTAGACTGCCAGTGCCCTGTCCCTTGCGTTGCGGATGTGGGCGGTCAGCCGTTCCACGGCCTCTTCCACGGATCGCCTCTCGATGGCTTCGAGAATGGCGAGATGTTCCTTCATGACCGACTTCACATGGCCGGCGATGCGAAAGCGCTCCTGATTGATAAGGCGCATCTTGATGGAATTGACGCGGTAGGCATTCGAGATGATCGAATTGCCGAGCGCATCGATGAAGGCATCGTGCATGCCCCAATCCACCTGCTGCGCGTGCTGCTCCAGTTCCGGCGATTCCCCGCCATTTTCAGCCGCTTCGGCGATATCGCGGTGCTGTTTCAACAGTTTGGCAATAGCTGCGTCTGAGGCAGAACGGGTAAACAGCGCCACGGCCTCCTTTTCGAGGAAGATACGGAACTGGAATGCTTCGCGGATGAGGTTGATGTCGATATGGGCGACTTGCAATCCGCGCTGCGGCACGGTCTTGATCAGCCCTTCCGCCTCCAGCCGCGGAATTGCCTCGCGGATTGCGCCGAGCGGCAGGCCGGTCAGTTCCACCAGGCGGCGCTGCGAGATGAATTGCCCCGGGCGAACATCACGCGAGAGAAGGTGATGCGTAAAGCTCTCATACGCCCGTTCCCGCAATGTCTGTTCGCCGGTATCGTCCATGCTCAACCTTTCAACTCCGTTCAGGCGGCCTGCCTGCGAAACAGCGCGTCGAAAGCGCCCTCGATCTGCCGCCGATCCTCCGGTGAAATCGCCACGAGCGGTGCGCGCACATCCGACCAGATCGCTTCCCCTGTCGTGTGTGATACCAGCACCTTGACGGCAGGCGTAACCGGGAATTTCAGAAGTTCCACAACAAGATCGACGATGCGTGGGTCGTCCTTGCCATCAACGGCCATGGCGCGCACTTCCTGCGTCAGGAAATTGGCAACGCCGGATATGGCGCCCTGACCGCCGAGGCGGACGCCCTTGGCGAGATCGCGTTCATCGCCGATCAGGATGGCGAGATCGCCGTGTTCTTTCAGCAGGCGCTCGGTATGGCTCCAGTTGCCGGAGGAATCCTTGACCCCGGTGACGATGCCCGGAAACGCGGCCTTCAGCCGTCCGACCAGCTCGACCGACAACGTCACCATGGTCACGGACGGGATATTGTAAACGAGAATGTCGCGTGCATCCTTACCGATCTTGGCGAACACCGCCGAGAACCAGGCAAACAGGCCGTCATCGCTGACATTCTTGAAATAGGAGGGTGGCGCGAGCAGAATATTGCGGGCGCCGGCTTTCAGCGCTTCAGCCGACTGATCGGCCGCGTCCTCGATGGAATCCACCAGAACGCCGGTGACCAGACGGGCAGGCGCAACACCCGCCTCAATGAAGCGTGAGAGAATGACCTGCCGCTCGCGGCTCCCGACCGAGCACCCTTCACCTGTCGTGCCGAAGAGTGTCACGCTGTCGCAGCCATTGGACAGGCAACGGCGGGCATGGGCGATCATGGCATCGATATCGACCGTTCCGTCCGTTTTGAAAGGGGTTGTCAGGGCTGCTGAAAGGCCGAATTTCTGGGTCAATTAAATGCTCCTCCAAGGTGACTACGAATTGATGGCATACTGACATGTTAGTTGTAAAGAGGTAATTGCAGAACGACTGTTCGGATTTTAGCGGTGCAAATTTGTTGTGAAGATCTGCGGCCCTGCTCTGGGGCGCGGCGTGTCCGGAAGCATTTTCGTGGTTTACACAGTCGTCGCTTTTTGCCGCGTCTGTCCCTTCCGTCGCCTTTGCGCGAGGTCAGGAGATGTGCGAAAATAAAATTTGACTGCTGGAGTAAAGATTTTTATCAGGCAGTTTGAATATAGGGATAAAAGGGACGATAATCATGACCATTGCGGAGAAGGCAGCGCCTGTGGACCAGATCGAAGAGAGCCGCGTCAAGCGCCTGAAGGCAGCGACGCGCGACGCGCATGGTGGTCTTGATAGCTTCATCATGGCTGCCAAGCCGTTCGAGAGCCGGGAGAACTTCGGCAAATTCGTGGAAACGCAGTATCTTTTCCATCGCGATCCCGATGTCTTCTTCGCCAATGAAACGCTTGACGGCCTGCTTCCCGACCTGAAAGGCCGCCGTCGTCTCGCCATGATCGAGCAGGACCTTACCGATCTCGGCCTTGCCATTCCGGAAACCGGGACTGCCCGTTTCACCAATGAAACGCCATTCGATCTGCCGCAGGCGATGGGCTGGCTCTATGTCGTGGAGGGCTCCAATCTCGGTGCCGCGTTCCTGCTGAAAGACGCGGCCAAGCTCGGTCTTGGCGAAGAATTCGGTGCGCGGCATCTGGCCGGCGCACCGGAAGGACGCGGCCTGCACTGGCGCACTTTCACGGCAGCGCTTGATGAAGTTTCGCTGACCGTTGAAGAGGAAGAGCGGGTTGTCGCGGGTGCCGAGGCGGCATTCCGGGCAGTGCATGCCTATGCGCAGCAGCGGATGGGTTGAGGTTTTGGCATAGCTTCCAGAGAGCTAACGTGATGGATCGCAATCGCGAAAACCCGCCGCCTTCATCCTCCCTGTTGTCTGCAACCGATTGATTTTACGCGGCACGGTTAAATCCTCGGGACAAGCCCGAGGATCACGAAGAGGGCGAACTACGCCTGGCCAGTCTTTCGGGCCCATTGCCGCAGGCTCCCATCCTCCACTTTTTCCATTCATTTCTGCCGAATAAACAGGCAAATATTTTTACCAAATGATAAAAATTTTGTCTTTTGATCAATGCTCTGCGCGGCCCAAAATTTTATCCATTTGATAAAATTATTGTATTTGGTCTGGCACGTAACCTGCTACTCTTTTCTCAAGTCAGGAGACGCCTGACGCAAAAAAGGGAACAGCAAGATGGAAGTTGGTGTTTTTATACCGATCGGGAACAATGGGTGGCTTCTTTCCGAAAACGCGCCGCAATACAAACCGAGCTTTGATCTGAACAAGGCGATCACGCTGAAGGCGGAGCAATATGGTTTCGACTTTGCGCTGTCGATGATCAAGCTGCGCGGCTTTGGCGGCAAGACCGAGTTCTGGGACTATAATCTGGAATCCTTTACGCTGATGGCTGGCCTTGCCGCCGTCACCTCCAAGATCAAGCTGTTCGGAACCGCCGCGACGCTGGTCATGCCGCCGGCCATCGTTGCCCGCATGGCGACGACGATCGACTCCATTTCCGGTGGCCGTTTTGGCATCAACCTCATTACCGGCTGGCAGCGGCCGGAATATAGCCAGATGGGGCTCTGGCCGGGCGACGATTATTTCGGTGATCGTTATGAATATCTCGGCGAATATACGACAGTCCTCAAGGAATTGCTGACGGAGGGCCAGTCGGACTACAAGGGCAAGTTCTTCCAGATGGAGGATTGCCGCATGAAGCCGGTGCCGCAGGGCGACGTCAAACTCATCTGCGCCGGTTCGTCCAATTCCGGCATGGCGTTTTCGGCCAAGTTCGCCGATTACAGCTTTTGCTTCGGTGTTGGCGTCAACACGCCAAAGGCCTTTGCGCCCACCAATGAGCGGCTTCTGGCGGCAACGGAAAAGAGCGGCCGCGAGGTTAAGTCCGTCGTGCTGACGATGGTCCTCGCCGAGGAAAAATCCGAAGATGCCTGGGCAAAATGGGAGCACTACAAGGCCGGTGCGGATGAGGATGCGATCAAGTGGCTCGGCCTGCAAAGCGCCGTCGATACGAAATCAGGCTCCGACACCAATGTCCGGCACATGTCCAATCCCGTCTCGGCGGTCAACATCAACATGGGAACGCTGATCGGCTCCTATGAGGAAGTGGCGGCCATGCTGGATGAAATGAGCGAGGTGCCGGGGACGGGCGGCGTGATGCTGACCTTTGACGATTTCCTCGAAGGGGTCGAAAAATTCGGCAAATACGTGCAGCCGCTGATGAAGAGCCGCGCGCATGTTCAAGCGGCACTGGAGGCAGCGGAATGAGCGAGGCCGTCGTGGCAGGTTACAAGGGGCCGGAAAGCCGTTCGGGAAGTGTCACGCTTCCCGCAAGGCCGGAACCGATTACCCTCAAGCCCAGTGAGACCGCCGTTGTCGTGGTCGACATGCAGAACGCCTATTCGACCGAGGGCGGTTATGTCGATCTTGCCGGTTTCGACATCTCAGGTGCAAAGGGCACCATTGCCAACATCAAGAAGACGCTGGATGCGGCGCGGGCGGCAGGCGTTCAGGTCATCTATTTCCAGAATGGCTGGGACAAGGATTATGTCGAAGCGGGCGGGCCGGGTTCGCCCAACTGGCACAAGTCCAATGCGCTGAAGACCATGCGAAAACGGCCGGAACTGCAAGGCCAGCTGCTGGCCAAAGGCACCTGGGATTATGCCATTGTCGACGAGCTGCAGCCGCAGCCCGGCGATATTCTTGTGCCAAAGACGCGTTATAGCGGTTTCTTCAACACCAACATGGACAGCGTCTTGCGCGCCCGTGGCATCCGCAATCTGGTCTTTGTCGGCATCGCCACCAATGTCTGCGTGGAAAGCTCACTGCGCGATGCTTTCCACCTCGAATATTTCGGGGTGATGCTGGAGGACGCCACCCATCATCTGGGCCCGGACTTTATCCAGCAGGCGACGGTCTACAATGTCGAGAAGTTTTTCGGCTGGGTGGCCACCGTCAATGATTTTTGCGGTGTCATCTCGCAGGCCGCACCCGTCACCGATTGATTGAGAAAAACAAAGAGGAGAACGAAATGCCGAAAAAGATCATCGTACCTGTTGGCACCAGCAAACCCATTGCCCCCTTTTCGCCGGGAACCCTTGCCGATGGCGTGGTATACGTTTCCGGCACGCTGCCCTTCGACAAGGACAACAATGTCGTGCATGTGGGCGATGCCAGCGCCCAGACCCGCCATGTTCTCGAAACCATCAAATCCGTCATCGAGACGGCCGGCGGCACGATGGAAGACGTGACGATGAATCACATCTTCATCACCGACTGGGCAAATTATCAGGCCGTCAACGCGGTCTATGCCGAATATTTCCCCGGTGACAAGCCGGCGCGGTATTGCATCCAGTGCGGCCTCGTCAAGCCCGATGCGCTGGTGGAAATCGCCACCGTCGCCCATATCGGCAAATAGGGCGAAGCGGCAGATGATGCATTTCGAGGTTCATGGCCGGACTGATTCAAAGGCACCCACCATCCTGCTGTCTTCTGGGCTGGGCGGATCGGGCGCCTATTGGGTATCGCAGATCGAGGCTCTTTCCGGCCATTTCCGGGTCGTCACCTATGACCATCGCGGCACCGGCAGGACCGGCGGCGAGGTGCCGCTCGATGGCGGCATTTCCGCCATGGCGAATGATGTGCTGGAGATCGTCTCGGCTCTGAATCTCGAAAAATTCCATTTCATGGGACATGCCCTCGGCGGTCTGATCGGCCTCGATATCGCGCTGCGGCGGCCCGGCCTTATTGACCGGCTCGTTCTCATCAACGCCTGGAGCAAGGCTGATCCGCATTCCGGGCGCTGCTTTGACGTGCGGATCGAGCTTCTGGAAAAGTCGGGCGTCGAGGCTTTTGTCAAAGCGCAGCCGCTGTTCCTTTATCCGGCGGCGTGGATGTCTGACAATCAGGAGCGGCTGGCACGGGACGATGCCCATGGCGTGGCGCATTTTCAGGGCAAGGACAATGTGCTTCGCCGCATTACGGCGCTGCGGGCCTTTGATGTGGATGAACGGCTTGGCGAGATAGGGAATCCGGTGCTGGTGGTGGCGACGAAGGATGATCTTCTGGTGCCCTATACGCGCTCGTTGCGTCTCGCTGACGGTTTGCCGCAAAGCGAGCTTTGCCTTCTCGATTTCGGGGCTCACGCGGTCAATATTACCGAACCCGATCTTTTCAACGCCCGGCTTTTGCAGTTTCTTCTGCCCGCCGACGCCACAATCTGACAGGATTTTAGAGCACGATGACGACACCACTGGATGATGCAGCACTCGCAACGCTTTTCACCGAAGCGCGCACCCACAATGGCTGGACGGACAAGCCGATCAGCGATGAAACACTGCGCGCGCTTTACGACCTGACGAAAATGGGCCCGACTTCGGCCAATTGCTCGCCGGCTCGTTTCGTCTTTGTGCGCAGCCCGGAAGCCAAGGAAAAGCTTCGGCCGGCGCTTTCTTCGGGCAATCTCGAGAAAACCATGGCAGCGCCGGTGACTGTGATTGCTGCCATCGACAGTGAATTCTACGAGAAGTTGCCGGAACTGTTTCCGCACGCCGATGCGCGTTCGTGGTTTACCTCCAGCCCTGCGGTGGCCGAAGAAACGGCCTTTCGCAACGCCACACTTCAGGCCGGATATCTGATCCTTGCCGCCCGCGCGCTGGGGCTGGATACCGGCGCCATGTCCGGTTTCGACAAGAGCAAGGTGGATGCTGCGTTTTTTGCCGGCACGACGTGGAGATCCAATTTCCTGATCAATCTCGGTTATGGCGATTCGTCAAAGCTCTTTGGCCGCCTGCCGCGCCTTGCCTTTGAAGACGCCTGTGTGCTGGCTTGATGGCCTGTTAAGGAAGGATTGGTTAGATGCAGATGATGTCTCTTGAAAAGGAAGCGGCAATGGAGACGAAGACTGCAGAGCAACGCAGCCTCGATTATAGAAACGCCATGGCGCGGCTCGGCGCGGCGGTCAATATAGTCACGACGGATGGTGGCGCAGGCCGGGCAGGCTTCGCCGCGACGGCGGTCTGCAGCGTTTCCGATAATCCGCCCACGCTTCTCATCTGCCTCAACAGAAATTCTTCCGCTTACAAGGTGGTCAAGGCCAATGGCGTCGTCTGCGTCAACACGCTCGCCGCCCATCATGAGGTGCTGAGCACGCTTTTCGGTGGCAAGACGCCTGCGGAGGAACGTTTCGCTGCGGGCAACTGGGGCGTGCTCGAAACCGGTGCGCCGGTTCTCGAAGATGCGCTCGTCTCTTTCGATTGCCGCATCCGCGAGGCGCATGACGGCGGCACGCATGATATTCTCATCTGCGAGGTCGTGGATATGAAGATCAATGAAGGTGATGAGGCGCTGATGTATTTCAACCGGCGTTACCGGGTGCTTTGATCCATCGGGAGTTTTCCCTGTCGGACTATAGAAAGGGCGTTTCCGGCCTCCCGGAAACGCCCTTTTCATTTACTTGATCAACGGCAGAAGATCGTTGATCGACTTTTTCGCATCGCCATAGAACATGCGGGTATTGTCCTTGTAGAACAGCGGGTTCTCGATACCTGAGTAACCCGTGCCCTGGCCGCGCTTGGAGACGATGACCAATTTGGACTTCCACACTTCCAGAACCGGCATGCCGGCAATCGGCGAATTCGGATCGTCCTGTGCGGCCGGGTTGACGATGTCGTTGGAGCCGATGACGATCACGACGTCGGTGCTGGGGAAATCGTCGTTGATCTCGTCCATTTCAAGCACGATGTCGTAGGGCACCTTCGCTTCGGCGAGCAGCACGTTCATGTGGCCGGGAAGACGGCCTGCCACCGGATGGATGGCGAAGCGCACGGTCTTGCCGTCGGCGCGCAGCTTGCGCGTCAGTTCCGACACGGCCGATTGCGCCTGCGCAACCGCCATGCCGTAACCGGGCACGATGATGACGCTGTCGGCGTCGTTCAGCGCTGCGGCCACACCCTCGGCGTCAATCGCCACCTGCTCGCCCTCGATTTCCATCGCCGGGCCCGTCGTGCCGCCGAAGCCGCCGAGGATGACCGAGATGAAGGAGCGGTTCATCGCCTTGCACATGATGTAGGAGAGGATCGCACCCGAGGAGCCCACCAGTGCGCCCGTGACGATCAGCAGATCGTTGCCGAGCGTGAAGCCGATGGCGGCGGCCGCCCAGCCGGAATAACTGTTCAGCATCGAAACGACGACAGGCATGTCAGCGCCGCCAATGCCCATGATCAGGTGATAGCCGATGAAGAAGGCGGCAAGCGTCATCAGGACCAGCGTCCATGCGCCGGCGCCATTGCAATACATGATGAGCAGCACCAGCGACAGGATCGCGGCGCCGGCGTTCAGCAGATGTCCGCCCGGCAGCTTCTTCGCCTTGCCGTCTACCTTGCCCGCAAGCTTGCCAAAGGCGACGACGGAGCCGGTGAAGGTGACCGCGCCGATGAAGACGCCGAGGAAGACCTCGACCTTCATGATCGCCAGTTCTACCGGTGTCTTGTGCGCCAGGATGGCGGAAAAGCCCGTCAGTAGGGAACGCGCGGTTTCATCGAGAGAGGCGACATGCGCTTCCTCGATATGGGCGTTGAAGCCGATGAAAACGGCCGCAAGGCCAACGAAGGAGTGAAGCGCCGCCACAAGCTGCGGCATCTCGGTCATTTGCACCCGGCTCGCTACGAAGTAGCCGAGCACGGAGCCGCCCGCCAGCATCAGGAGCACGACGAGCCACTGCCCGACGCCCTTGCTGATTTCAGGACCGAAGACGGTTGCGATGATGGCGAGGCCCATGCCTGTTATGCCGTACCAGACGGCACGTTTGGCGCTTTCCTGTCCGGAAAGACCGCCTAGCGAAAGGATGAAAAGAACGGCTGCGGCAACATAGGCCGCGGAAACAATACCAATGGTCATTTATTTAAATCCCCGCACGCTCAGGACTTCTGGAACATGGCGAGCATGCGCCGTGTCACGAGGAAACCGCCGACGATGTTGATCGTCGCGATCAGGACGGAAAGCTAGGCAAGGATCACCACCAGCCAGTTGCCGGAACCGATCTGCAGCAGCGCGCCGATGATGACGATGCCGGAAATCGCGTTTGTCACGGCCATCAGCGGCGTATGCAGCGAGTGGCTGACATTCCAGATGACCTGGAAGCCGATGAAGCAGGCGAGTACGAAGACGATGAAGTGGCTCATGAAACTTGCCGGCGCATAAAGGCCGACAAGCAGCAGGACGGCCGTGCCAGCGACCAGAAGCCCGACCTGGCTCTTCGTCTGCGCCTTGAACTCGGCCTTTTCCTTGGCGTGTTTCTCCTCCGGCGTCAGCTCCTTGGCTCGTTCCTTCGGCTTCTGCGCGGCAATGGCCTGGATCTTCGGCGGCGGCGGGGGATAAGTTATCTCGCCCTGATAGGTGACGGTCGCGCCACGGATGACATCGTCTTCCATGTTGTGAACCGGCTTGCCGTCCTTCCCGGGCGTCAGATCGGTCATCATGTGACGAATATTGGTGGCGTAGAGCGTCGAGGCCTGCGTCGCCATGCGGCTCGGGAAATCCGTATAGCCAATGACGATGACGCCATTGTCGGATACGACGCGCTGGTCGGGAACCGTCAGATCGCAATTGCCGCCGCGCTCGGCGGCAAGGTCGATGATGACCGAACCCGGCTTCATCATCGCCACCATGTCGGCGAGCCAGAGTTTCGGGGCATCGCGGCCCGGGATCAGCGCCGTGGTGATGACGATATCGATCTGCGGTGCGAGCTCGCGGAATTTCTCCAGCTGCTTCTCGCGGAATTCCGGCGAGGAGGGGGCGGCATAACCGCCGGTCGCTGCGCCATCCTGCTGCTGATCGGCAAAATCGAGATAGACGAACTCAGCGCCCATGGATTCGATCTGCTCGGCCACTTCGGGGCGCACGTCGAAGGCGTAGGTAATCGCGCCGAGCGATGTGGCCGTGCCGATGGCGGCAAGACCGGCAACGCCGGCACCGATGACCAGCACCTTCGCGGGCGGCACCTTGCCGGCGGCGGTGACCTGGCCGGTGAAGAAGCGGCCGAAATTGTTGCCTGCCTCGATGACCGCACGATAACCGGCGATATTGGCCATGGAGGAGAGCGCATCCATCTTCTGGGCGCGCGAAATGCGCGGCACCATGTCCATGGCGATGACGTTTGCGCCCTTTTCCTTCGCCTGTTCCAAAAGGTCCTTGTTCTGGGCGGGGTAGAAGAACGAGATCAGCGTCTTGTCCGAGGACAGGCGATCAATCTCCGATGTTTCGGGTGGGCGAACCTTGGCGATGATATCGGAGCCGGAATAAAGCGCGTCCGCGCTGTCGACCACCGTCACGCCTGCGGCGCGATAGGCGTCGTCGGAAAATCCCGCCGCCTTGCCGGCGCCGGCTTCGCTGACGCAATCATATCCAAGTTTTTGCAAGGCCTGCGCGCTGTCGGGCGTCATGCCGACGCGCGCCTCGCCCTCATATAGTTCCTTAGGTGTTCCGATTCTCAAAACTGCTCTCCCATTTCCCGTCCTGATAAGCCGTCATAGCCCATTTTGGGCGTTTTTGTCTTGTTATTGCTGTTTTCTACCTGCGGCGGATTGACATCAGGGAAAAGGCCATTTCGAGCGGTGGCGGTACGGCGGTCATAAAAAACCCGGCGCCGAAACGCCGGGTTCTTGTTTCCAGTGCTTTTCGCTCAATCCATGGCGTGGATATCGCGATCCTTGGTTTCCGGCAGGAACAGCATGCCGATGACCAGCGTGATGCCTGCGAAGATGATCGGATACCAGAGGCCGTAATAGATATCGCCCTTCGCCGCGCTCATCGCAAAGGCGGTGGCGGGCAGAAGACCGCCGAACCAGCCGTTGCCGATGTGATAGGGCAGCGACATGCCGGAGTAGCGGATGCGGGTCGGGAACAGTTCGACCAGCAAAGCTGCGATCGGGCCATAGACCATCGTCACGTAGATGACGAGGACGGTGAGAACCGCGATGATGACGACCCAGTTCACGGCGGCCGGGTCGGCCACCATGGAGAAGGCGCCGCCGCCTGCCACGGTATAGACGGCCATTTCCGCGGCTCCACCGGTTTCGGCCGGCGTCAGCAGCTTGTCGGCCACAAGCTTGTCGGTTGCAACCATCTTTTTATCGGCAGCGCGAACGGCCGCCGCATTGAGGTTAAGCTCCGGGTTTGCGGCAATGAAGGCGTCCAGTTTCGCGTCCGGCACCTGTGCCGCACCGCGAACCAGCGGGTAACCGCCATCGTGGAGCGCCGTATTGACCTGCTTCTGGAACGCCTTGTCCTTGGCTGCCGCATCCGCGCCGGCGGCGACGGCATCATAGCTGGTGATGGTGGCATCGCCGATCTTCACGGTGGCCGGCTGGCCGGCTGTGCCCGCAACCACGTCGTAAGGCACGGAGTTGCGTGTCAGGAACGAGGTGGCGATATCACAGGACGTGGTGAACTTCGCCGTGCCCGTCGGGTTGAACTGGAATTTGCAGTCGCCCGGTGCGGCAGTCACGGTGGCGCGAACGCTCGCCTGTGCCTGTGCAAGCGCCGGGTTGCCTGCCCAGGTCAATGCCTTGAACAGCGGGAAGTAGGTCAGCATGGCAAGGATGAGGCCGGCCATGATGATCGGCTTGCGGCCGATCTTGTCGGACAGCCAGCCGAAGATGACGAAGAAGCTGGTGCCGAGGATGAGCGCTGCCGCCACCATGATATTGGCGGACTGGCCGTCGACCTTCAGAATGCTCTGCAGGAAGAACAGCGCGTAGAACTGGCCGGTGTACCAGACGACGGCCTGGCCGATGACGGCGCCGACAAGCGCGATGATGGCGATCTTGGCGTTTTTCCACTGGCCGAAAGCTTCGCTCAGCGGTGCCTTGGAGGTTTTGCCTTCTTCCTTCATTTTCTTGAAGGCCGGGGATTCGTTCATTTTTAGACGGATCCAGACTGATACGCCAAGCAGCAGAACGGAGACGAGGAAGGGAATGCGCCAGCCCCAGGCGGCGAAGGCTTCCTTGCCGAGTGCAAACTGTACGCCGAGAATGACCACCAGCGACAGGAACAGGCCGAGCGTCGCCGTCGTCTGGATCCAGGAGGTGTAATAGCCCCTGCGGCCATTGGGGGCATGCTCGGCAACATAGGTTGCAGCGCCGCCATATTCACCGCCAAGCGCCAGACCCTGCAGCATGCGCAGGACGATCAGGATGATCGGAGCGGCGATGCCGATCTGCGATGCGCCGGGCAGCACGCCGACGAGGAAGGTGGACACACCCATGATGAGGATGGTGATGAGGAAGGTATATTTGCGTCCGACAATATCACCCAGCCGCCCGAATACCAGCGCGCCGAAGGGGCGCACGAGGAAGCCTGCGGCAAAAGCCAGCAACGCGAAGATGTTACGCGTCGTTTCCGGATATTGGCTGAAGAAGTTCGCGCCGATATAGATCGCGAGCGAGCCGTAAAGATAGAAGTCGTACCATTCGAAGACCGTTCCGAGAGAAGAGGCGAAAATCACCTTCTTCTCTTCACCCGTCATTGGACGGGCGGCGCCGCTTGCGGCTGCAACATTTGCCATTGTCTGTCCTCCACAGATGTCCCAATCGACGCATTGCGGAGCCCAACTCTCCTCCGGACTCACCTTGCGGCTGCAATGCGCATGACAGCAGAGTGACAGAAAATTAACCCCAGTAAGAGCGATGCTTTCGGATTATGACTTTAGTATAATATGAAGCGTTTCAAAAATGTCGCGGGGCCGATTCCAGATCGCCTGCGAAAGCGCCTTTTTTCTTGACACAACCGAGAAACCTTCTAATAGCTTCTCGCGAAGAAGGAGCATCACCTTGCGCATGCATGTTGCAGACATGTTCGTCATGGAAGGACCGGCACAATCCGCCGGCGATGATCCGCGCCTTTCTTATTCTATCCGAATTACGGCCAAAACGACGATTAAAACCGTCTAACGTCTCTGGCCACCGCTCTCTCCCCGGTTTGGCTGGGGATCGAGGAAGCCGCGATATGATGCGGGTTCCCACCTCACCAAAAAGAGGAGAGACAGAAAGAGAGCTTGATCATGGGTTTCAAAGTTGCAATTGCAGGCGCCACCGGCAACGTCGGTCGCGAAATGCTCAATATCCTGGCCGAACGCGGTTTCCCCGCCGATGAAGTCGTGCCGCTCGCTTCCGCCCGCTCGCAGGGCACGGAAGTCTCCTATGGCGACCGCACGCTGAAGGTTTCGAATCTCGAGAACTACGATTTTTCCGACACGGATATCTGCCTGATGTCCGCCGGCGGCGATGTTTCCAAGAAGTGGTCGCCGAAGATCGGCCAGCAGGGCTGCGTCGTCATCGATAACTCCTCCGCCTGGCGTTACGATCAGGATGTTCCGCTGATCGTTCCGGAAGTGAATGCCGATGCGGTTGCAGGCTTCACCAAGAAGAACATCATCGCCAACCCCAATTGCTCCACGGCACAGCTCGTCGTTGCGCTGAAGCCGCTGCATGACTTCGCCAAGATCAAGCGCGTCGTTGTCTCCACCTACCAGTCCGTTTCCGGCGCCGGCAAGGAAGGCATGGACGAGCTGTTCCAGCAGACCCGCGCCGTTTTCGTGGCCGATCCGGTGGAAACCAAGAAGTTCACCAAGCGCATCGCCTTCAACGTCATTCCGCATATCGATGTCTTCATGGAAGACGGCTATACGAAGGAAGAGTGGAAGGTTCTGGCCGAAACCAAGAAGATGCTCGATCCGAAGATCAAGGTAACCTGCACGGCCGTGCGCGTTCCTGTCTTCATCGGTCATTCGGAATCGGTCAATATCGAGTTCGAAAACGAGATCACCGCCGATCAGGCCCGTGATATCCTGCGCGAAGCACCGGGTTGCCTGGTCATCGACAAGCGCGAAAACGGCGGTTACATCACGCCGGTTGAATCCGCCGGTGAAGATGCGACCTACATCTCGCGTATCCGCGAAGACGCGACGGTCGAAAACGGTCTCAACCTGTGGGTTGTTTCCGACAACCTGCGCAAGGGTGCTGCCCTTAACGCCGTCCAGATCGCCGAACTGCTGATCAATCGTGGCTTCATCAAGCCCCGCAAGGCGGCTGCCTGATCGACGATACGATTTTTTAAGGTTCGTTAAGTATAACCCGTCTGTTCTGTGTGGGGCAGGCGGGTTTTCAATTGGCGACGATCACGGCCAGTTTATTTGCAGGCCTTGCTGCCGGAAGGCAATTTAGGCCGCCAAAAGACAGTTTTGGCACCTGAACCATACAGTATAGTGGTTTGGTTCCTGGGAAATTCCCCAAAAATATCGAAGGCAGATTTTGATGCGGGCAATGAAGGTAATTCTGGCTGGTGTGGCCATGGTCTCGGTTCTGGCAGCGACGCCGGTTATGGCGGCGCAGTGCGGCAACACTTCGGCAGGCTTCGATGCCTGGGTCAGCGCCTTCAAGCAGGAAGCGGCGGGCCGCGGCGTCAGCGCCTCGGTGCTCGACCGTGCCTTCTCCGGCGTCTCCTACAATCAGGCGACCATCCGCGCCGATCGCGGCCAGCACAGCTTCAAGCTGTCCTTCGAACAGTTCATGCAGAAGCGCGGCGGTCAGGCGATCATTTCGCGCGGCAAGACCATGAAGAAGAACAATGCTGCTCTTTTCGCCTCCATCGAGAAAGCTTACGGCGTTCCGGCTGGCCCGCTTCTGGCCATCTGGGGCATGGAAACCGGCTTCGGCGGCTTCATGGGCAACCAGCACACGCTTTCCGCCGTGGCGACGCTTTCCTTCGACTGCCGTCGTTCGGATTATTTCACCGAGCAGCTTTATGCAGCTCTGAAGCTCGTCGGCAGCGGTTCGCTGAATGTCAATGCCAAGGGTGCCGCCCATGGTGAAATCGGCCAGACGCAGTTTCTGCCGCTGAACGTCGTGCGTTACGGCGTGGATTTCGACCGCGACGGCCGCATCGATCTGGTCGGTTCGCGTGCCGATGCGCTGGCCTCCACCGCAAACTTCCTTGTCGGCCATGGCTGGCAGCGTGGTGCCGGTTATCAGCAGGGACAGGCGAATTACGCGGCCATTCAGGGCTGGAACGCCGCAAGCGTCTACCAGCAGGCGATTGCGTTTATCGGCAAGGCGATCGACGGCCAATAAGGCTGCTTTCCACGCGCGAATTCCCACTTCAGTCATGCCGGACTTGATCCGGCATCCAGTCACGGCGCGTCCGCGCCGTGAAAGAGTCTTTGGCGATCAGGGACTTGATCGCGCTGGACCCCGGATCCAGTCCGGGGTGACGAGCGTTGAATTTGGCCGGTAGCTGTTACCTGCCAATCACAGATCGGGGCGGCGGAAGTCGCCCGTTTTGCCGTCCATCACCCACAATTCGCCGGTCGAAATATCGAACCATGCGCCGTGCAGCTTCACCTTGCCGGCGGTTTCCTGCGCCTTGACGAAGGGGAAACCACGCAGGTTGGCGATGGAGTTGCGGATGGAAACGCGTTCCAGTGCCGTCTGCCGCTCGGACGCGGTCATGACGTCGTTGCTCTGGATTTGCGAGGCGGCCGACTTGACCATGTTCATCCATTTGCCAATGAAATCACCGGGAGACAGCGGCTCGAGATTGGGGTCGAGAGCAGCCTGAATGCCACCGCAGCGGCCGTGGCCCATGACGACGATATCCTTCACCTTCAGAACCTGTACGGCATATTCGATGGCCGCGGAGGTGGCGTGGTACTGGCCATCGGGCTCGAAAGGCGGCACCATGTTGGCGACGTTGCGGACGACGAAAAGTTCTCCCGGTCCGCAGTCGAAAATGGTTTCCGGCGCCGAACGGGAGTCGCAACAGGCAATGAACAGGGTCTGCGGTTTCTGTCCGGTCTCGGCCAGAACGCGATATCTTTCGCGTTCGTCGATATAACGACCGCTCATGAAGTTCTTGTAGCCGTTGAGAAGGTTTTCCGGAAAATCTTTCATCTATCGCAGTACCGTTGTGCTTGGACCAAGATCAAGAGAAGAACTCGGCGCGTTGAAGACCAATCCTATGGGGTGTTTTCGCTTTCAAGCCGCAAAACCATCCCAACTCCTTGCTTGCCGCATTTCCGGGAGGAAAACCGAGGGTCACTTTTCCTGGAAACGCTGTAGCCGCTATTTGCGCTTGCTGCGCGAAGGATGCAAGAGATGACGCATCTGCACCATGGCCATGGGTGTGGAGAGACTTGAAGAGTCGGTCTCCAGCGTCAGTTCGTTCATCTCGCGTTTTTTCGTCCGCGCCAGAATTTCAAACACGCTGGCGGTTGCCAGCTGCAGCGCCTTTTCATCATCCAGACCTTCCAGCAGGCGGGCAAGGAACAGCGCCGACATCAGGTCGCCGAGGCCGTTCGGTGCATTCTCGATAGCGCGGTGTTCGGCGAGAAGCGCATGGCGGCCGCTGAGGTAAAGATTGCCGGTGCCGCCCGTCATCATCGGTACCGCCGAGGTGACCAGCATTTTTGGCGGGCCGAGGGCAAGCGCGGCGTCCATGATGGCATTGTTGGTCTCAAGTTCCGCGCCGCTCATCCAGGCCAGTTCGTAACGGTTCGGCGTCGCGACGGTCGCAAGCGGAATGAGTTCGTCGCGGATGGCTTCGGCGGTCTCAAGGGGAATATAAAGGCCGCCGAGATCACCCATGACCGGGTCGCAGGCGTAAATCAGCGCCGGGTTCTTTTCCTTCAGATTTCGGATCAGCCTTGCGGTGGAGCGCACCTGCGCGGCGCTGCCGAAATAACCGGTCAGGACAGCCTTGACCTCGCCGATCCATTTGGTGTTTTCGAGATCGGTCATGGCCTTGTCGAAATCGTCGTCCTGAAAGCGCATGCGGGTGGACGGGCCGTGGCCGGGGTGCCAGGGCATGACGATGGTAGGCACCGCCCAGACGGGATAACCCAGCGTCTCCAGTGCAAACACGGCTGCCCGGTTGCCGACCGATCCACGCATGACGTGGCTGGAAATGACGATGACGGCGCCCTGTGTATTTTCCTGCATCACGGCCTTCTTGCTTTCAAATGCCGCAGAGGCCCGCAAGTGCCCCTGCCAGAGATCGAGATGCGCTCTCATGACATATCGCAAGGCCGGTTTCCACCGTTAATCCCGCAAGGGTCTGTCCCGCTAAAGCATGGCGTGATGCTCGTTTCGTTGCGGGATTGCAGAAGTAGTCCATATTTTTGTTTGCGTATCGGGTTCTCCGAAAACCGCGTTACACTTTTTGAGCCGATGCCCTATAGTTGCATCATGCTCGATCTCGTCATTGCCTATTGGCCGCATATCCTTGCCGTTCTCTCCATCCTGATGGGAACCGTGGCGGCCGTGCATGCCACGATGACGAAGGAGGAAGTGCGTTCCGCGCTGGGCTGGGTGGGCGTCATCGTGCTGTCGCCGATCGTCGGCGCGGTTATCTACGCCATTGCCGGCATCAACCGCATTCGCCGTTCGAACATCACGCAGCAGCGGTCCTTTATGCTGGACGAGATCATGGATCGCGTGGCGCGTTTCGATGCGGACGCGGAACTGGTCGCCACCCGGTTTGGCCGTCGTTTCGAGGCCATGAAGACCCTGGGCGACCGGGTGACGCGACACGCGCTGACAACAGGCAATACCATCGAGCCGCTGGTGACCGGGGACACCGCTTATGCCGCGATGCTGGAGGCGATCGGGGAGGCAAAGCGGTCGATCATTCTCGAAACATATATTTTCGACAATGACAGAATCGGCGCCCGCTTCGTTGCGGCGCTTGAGCAGGCAAAACTGCGCGGCGTGGAGGTGAGGGTGCTCATCGATGCCGTGGGTGCGCGATATTCGGTGCCGAGCATCCTGCCGACGCTGCGGGAAAAGGGCATCGTTGCCAATGTCTTCAACGGAAATGTCATCATGGGGCTGCGGCTGCCCTATGCCAATCTGCGCACCCACCGCAAGATACTCGTGGTGGACGGTCGCGTCGTGTTTAGCGGCGGCATGAATATCCGCGAGGGTTTCACACTGGAATTCGGTGGTGACAAGCAATCCCACGACACGCATTTCAAGATCACCGGGCCGGTGGTCTCTGATTTTTTTTCCATCGCGGCGGAGGACTGGCGTTTCACGACGAAGGAACTGCTGGACACGCCGGTCTGGGATATCGCCATTCCCGATGGTGTGCCGGGATCGCAGATCGTGGCGCGCGTTTCCTCCTCGGGACCGGATAAAAGCATCGAGACCAGTCACAAGATGCTAATGGGCGCGTTTTCCGTCGCCCGTTCCTCCATTCTCATCATGTCGCCCTATTTTCTCCCCGATCGGGAGCTTATCTCGGCACTCATTACCGCAGCAAGGCGGGGAGTTGTTGTCGATATCATCGTGCCCAAAAGTAACAATCTGGTGCTTGTCGACAGGGCAATGACGGCGCAGTTCGACCAGATGTTGAGGAATTATTGCCGCATCTGGCGGGCGACGGGGGCTTTCAACCATTCCAAGCTTCTGGTGATCGACGAACGCTGGAGCTACATTGGCTCCTCCAATCTCGATCCGCGGTCGCTGCGGTTGAACTTTGAGATCGATCTCGAAGTTATGGATGAAGAATTCGCCGGGGCGATCGGAGATCGTATCCGGGATGCGCGTGCAACCGCCTTGCCCGTGCGGCTCAGCGAACTGAATGCGCGGCCATTCGTTGTCCGTTTCGTGGAGCGCGTCCTGTGGCTCGCTTCGCCTTATCTTTAGAGTGCGGTGCGCCCGACAGGACGCCCCGTGAGACCGGAGGCATGAACGCGTGAAAAAGAACGGTTTGCTGGATGATGAAAAAACGGCCTTGACGAAAAACACCAGCCTGTCCGCCTTCGTCATGCAGTCGCTGCGCGACCGCCGCCAGCGCCAGAATGCGGCGCCGCTGACGAAAGACCATTCCTTTCCGGTCATCGCCTCCTACAATGTGCATAAATGCGTCGGCCGCGACCGCAAGTTCGATCCCGATCGTACCAGCCGCGTCATTCAGGAAATCGGTGCCGACATTATTGCCCTTCAGGAAGCGGACAGCCGCTTCGGCGAGCGCACCGGCCTGCTCGATCTCGCGCGGCTGGAGCGGGAAAGCGGCCTCGTTCCCGTGCCTGTCCAGGCCGGCGTGAAAGCCCATGGCTGGCACGGTAATGTCGTGCTGTTCAAGGAAGGCGCGGTCAGGGATGTGCATACGCTGAAATTGCCGGGGCTGGAGCCGCGCGGCGCACTCGTCGTGGAACTGGATCTGAAAAGCGGCGGCACGCTGAGGGTCATCGCCGCCCATTTCGGGCTTCTCAGACATTCCCGGGCCCAGCAGGCAAAAGCGTTGATCAGCCTTCTCGAAGCGCGCGATGAATGCGCGACCGTTCTCATGGGAGATCTGAACGAATGGCGTCTGGGCAACGGTTCGTCGCTCAATACGTTCCGGGATGCTTTTGGCGCTTTGCCGCCGGCGGTGCCGAGTTTTCCGTCCAACCTGCCGGTGCTGGCGCTCGACAGGATCATCGCCAATCGGGAAGGGCTGATCGAGCAGGTTGAGGCGCATGATAGCGCGCTGGCGCGCATCGCCTCGGATCACCTGCCGCTGAAGGCCGCGGTGCGGACCGACCTGCTTCCGGCCTGATCCCGCCGCCGATAATATGCCGCAAGCACGAGATAAGACCCGGCAGGGGCAAAGCCGTTACGCCACCGTCAGGTGGCTGCGCGAACGAGCCTCCAGCAACGATGTGCGAATGGCTTCCATCAGCCGCTCACGGTTGTTTCTGGTTTTGCTTCTGTCAAGGTTCTGCGCGGAAAGCGCCAGATCAAGACCCTCATGCATCACGATCGAATAGGCAACAGTCGTTGCCCAGTTTTCGTATTCCTGCTCCATCATGCAGCCCCTGAACTAAATCATATAGTCCGAATCACTTTGTTCCCCAAAATTACCACAAAATACAAAGCATAAAATAGAGTTGTTTGTTCAGTCTCCTGTTGTCTTTGGCATCTATATTGATTTTTGGCATTTTTAGCCCGATCTAATATGTATAGGTATTCCAGTTAAGCATTTGAAACTGATTCAACTTCAGAGAGGGGCATATACATCTTCCGATATAAAACGCCGCGCATCTGATGATGCGCGGCGGACTTACTTCGAAGGTGGCGGTGGATGGGAGGAGAGGGTTCAGCCGGCCTTTTCGAGCTTGTAGTCCGAATTGGCCGGTTCTTCTCGGCTGTGCTGGATGAGCGGACGATTGCCCGCCAGTTTGCGCACCAGCACGTAGAAGACCGGTGTCATGAAGATGCCGAAGAACGTCACGCCGATCATGCCGGAGAAGACCGCGACACCCATGGCGGCGCGCATTTCCGCACCTGCACCTGTCGAGACGACCAGCGGCACCACGCCCATGATGAAGGCGAGCGAGGTCATCAGGATCGGGCGAAGGCGAAGACGGCTTGCCTCGATGGCCGCCTGAACCGGCGTTCGTCCCTCGAATTCGAGTTCCCGGGCGAATTCCACGATCAGGATCGCGTTTTTCGCCGAGAGACCCACAAGGACGACAAGGCCGATCTGCGTAAAGATGTTGTTGTCCCCTCCTGTCAGCCAGACGCCCGTGAGAGCTGCAAGCACGCCCAAGGGCACGATCAGGATGATCGCGATCGGCAGGGTCAGGCTTTCATATTGCGCGGCGAGCACGAGATAGACGAGCAGCAGCGCCAGGGGGAAGACCACGATGCTGGAATTGCCGGCGAGAATCTGCTGGTAGGTCAAATCCGTCCATTCGTAATCGATGCCGGCGGGCAGGGTTTCGGCAAGGATCTTTTCGATCGCCGCCTGCGCCTGACCCGAAGAGAAGCCCGGTGCCGGTCCACCGTTGATATCGGCTGCGAGGAAGCCGTTATAACGGTTGGTGCGCTCCGGTCCCGTCGTTGCATCCACCTTCAAGAGCGTCGACAGCGGGATCATCTGACCCGTAGCGGAGCGAACCTTCAGGCGGCCAATATCTTCGGCATGGGCGCGGAATTGCGAATCCGCCTGCACACGGACGCTGTATGTGCGACCGAAGGCATTGAAGTCATTGACGTAGAGCGAGCCGAGATAAATCTGCAGCGTCTGGAAAACGTCGCTGACGGAGACGCCCAGCTGTTCCGCCTTGGCGCGGTCGAGATCGGCGAAGAGCTGCGGCACGTTGATCTGGTAGCTGGAGAAGATGCCCGCCAGCTCCGGTGTCTGATAGGCCTTGCCGATCACGGCTTTCGCCGCGTCGTCCAGCGTCTGGTAGCCGTAACCGGCGCGGTCTTCGATCTGCAGCTTGAAGCCGCCTGTCTGGCCGAGACCGTTGACCGGCGGCGGCGGGAACATGGCAATGAAGGCGTCCTGAATGCCGGCAAACTTCTGGTTCAGCTGCATGGCGATGGCGCCACCGGAGAGTTCCGGTGTCTTGCGCTCTTCGAAGTCATCGAGAACCGCAAAGACGATGCCGGAGTTGGAGCCGATGGTAAAGCCGTTGATCGACAGGCCGGGGAAGGCGATGGCGTGGCTGACGCCGGGCGTTTCCATGGCGATAGCGCTCATCCGCTTGATGACGTTTTCGGTGCGGTCGAGCGTTGCGCCATCGGGAAGCTGGGCGAAACCGATCAGATACTGCTTGTCCTGCGCGGGGACGAAGCCGCTTGGGACAGTCGTGAACATGCCGTAGGTGGCAGCCACCAGCGCCATGTAAACGATCATGACGAGGCTCTTGCGCGTCACCAGTCCACCGACAGTCTTGCCGTAGCCGTTCGAGGCCGCGCCGAAGGCACGGTTGAAGCCGCGGAAGAACCAGCCGAAGATCTTGTCCATGAAGCGGGTCAGCCAGTCTTTCGGCGCGCCGTGCTCCTTTAGCAGCAGGGCTGCAAGAGCTGGTGACAGCGTCAACGAGTTGATGGCCGAAATGACGGTGGAGATGGCAATCGTCAGCGCGAACTGCCGGTAGAACTGGCCGGACAGGCCGGAGATGAAGGCAAGCGGCACGAAGACGGCGACCAGAACCAGCGCAATGGCGATGATCGGGCCGGAGACTTCCCGCATCGCCTTATAGGTGGCGTCACGCGGCGAGAGCCCGTTTTCGATGTTTCGTTCGACGTTTTCAACGACCACGATCGCGTCATCCACCACGATGCCGATGGCGAGCACGAGACCGAACAGGGTCAACGCGTTGATGGAGAAGCCGAAGGCATACATGACGGCGAAGGTGCCAATTATCGAGACGGGAACGGCGATCAACGGAATGATCGAGGCGCGCCATGTCTGAAGGAAGAGGATGACGACAAGCACCACGAGGCCAACGGCCTCGAGGAGTGTATCGACAACCTTCTCGATGGAGGAGCGCACGAATTTCGTCGTATCGTAGACGATCTCGTATTTCACGCCATCCGGCATCGCCAATTGCAGATTGTCCATGGTAGCGCGGACATTGTCGGCGATTTCGATAGCGTTGGAGCCGGGGGCCTGAAGAACAGCGACAGCCACGGCCGGCTCGCCATCGAGCAGCGAACGCAGCGTGTAGTCTGCTGCTCCGAGTTCGATGCGGGCGACATCGCGCAGGCGGGTGATTTCGCCGTTGGCGCCGCTCTTGACGATGATGTTGCCGAATTCTTCCGGCGTCGTCAGACGGCCCTGGGCATTGACGTTGAGTTGCAGGTCGACACCGTTCGGGCTTGGTGAAGCGCCGATAACACCGGCGGCGGCCTGCACGTTCTGCTGGCGGATGGCGTCGGAGACGTCGGCGGCAGCAAGATCGTGTTCGGCCACCTTCTGCGGATCGAGCCAGACGCGCATGGAGTAGTCACCTGCGCCAAAGACCTGAACCTGGCCGACACCTTCGATGCGGGCGAGACGATCCTTAACGTTCAGCGTCGCATAGTTGCGCAGATAGGTGATGTCATAGGCGTCGGTCTTCGAGACGAGGTTGACGACCATGATGAAGTCCGGCGAGCTCTTGACCGTGGTGATGCCGAGCGCGCGCACTTCCGCCGGCAGGCGTGGTTCCGCCTGGGACACACGGTTCTGCACTAGCTGCTGGGCTTTGTCGGGGTCGGTGCCGAGCTTGAAGGTGACGGTCAGCGTCAGCACGCCGTCCGATGTCGCCTGGCTGCCCATGTAGAGCATGTCCTCGACACCGTTGATCTGTTCTTCGAGCGGCGTTGCAACGGTTTCAGCGATAACGGTCGGGTTCGCACCGGGATAGGTGGCGCGCACGACGACGGATGGCGGAACGACTTCGGGATATTCCGAAATCGGCAGGGCGCGCATGCCAAGAAGGCCTGCCACCACAATCAGGATCGACAAGACGCCGGCGAATACCGGCCGGTCGACAAAAAATCTGGAAATATTCATATCCACTCCCTCTCCGGGTATATTTTGGAATGCAAAGGCCGCTCCGGCGGCAATCCTGCCGCCGGTGAAGGCCGGTTCTGTCTGAATGCGCGTCTCGCGAAAGTGCGGGACGCTTACTGATCAAAGAGGTGGGTTACTGCGAGGCAGCAACGTTGTCTTCCGCCTGCGGTGCGATGGTCGCACCGGGACGGATGCGCTGCAGGCCGTTGACGACGATCGTATCACCGGCGGCAAGACCGCTATCGATGATGCGCTGACCGTCTGCCGGTGCGCCCGGTTTGATCTGGCGGTAGCTCACCTTGTTTTCGGCGTCGACCACGAAGACGAAGCGCTTGTCCTGGTCCGTGCCGATGGCGCGGTCGCTGATGACGATGCGGTTTTCCGGCTTCGGTTCGCCCATGCGCACCCGCACGAACTGGCCGGGGATCAGCCTGCCATCGGGATTGTCGAAGATGGCGCGCACACCGATGGTGCCGCTTGCCGAGTCCACCTGGTTGTCGATCAGGTGCAGCGTGCCCTTGATCGGCGTGCCTTCATCGGAAAGCGTGCCGATTTCCACCGGGATCTGTTCAAGAGCGGGCAGGGCGCCATCGGTTTTCGGAAGCTCTGCAAGAGCTTTTGCCACCGTGCCTTCGCTGGCGTTGAAGCTCGCATAGATCGGGTTGACCGAGACGAGCGTGGTCAGCGCCGGCGAGGTGGAGCCAGCGGCGACTAGGTTGCCGGCGGTGATTTCGATGCGGCCGACACGGCCCGAAACCGGGGCACGAATCTCGGTGTAGCCGAGGTCCAGCTGAGCTGTCGTAAGTGCTGCGCGGGCGGCGCGAAGCTGAGCTTCGGCATCCGCAAACGAGCTCTGGCGCTGGTCGAGATCGCTCTGGGAGATGGTGCGATTGTCGGAAAGCCGGCGGCCACGGTCGAGCTCTGTTTTCGCAAGGCTGACCTTGGCTTCGGCGGAAGCAACCTGTCCTTCAGCGCCGGCAACTGCGGCCTGATAGGGGGCCGGGTCGATGGTGAAGAGGGGGTCGCCTTCCTTCACCAGCGCGCCTTCGCGGAAATGCACGGCCTTGATCTGGCCGGCGACGCGGGAGCGGATCTGCACCCGGTCTACGGCTTCGAGACGACCGGAAAATTCCTCCCAGCGCATCACGTCGCGGCTTTCAACCTTGGCGACGGTCACCGGGATTGCCGGTGTTTCAGCGGGCGCGGAAGCAGCCGTGGCATTGCGGCTGGTTGGGAGGTCAAAAAACAGTGCTGCTGCTGCAACGGACATAGCAAGCCCGATGCCGGCGCCCGTCAGGGCCCGGCGCTTTGTGTTCAGCGTCATGGGTATCTCCTTCGCCCCCGATCGGGAGCAGGTCGTTCATCTATCTTTACTTCGGCGCATGATCCGCACGTAAAACCGCTACGCACTTTTACTGGACATGCTCAAAATGCGAATTTTCAGTGTTTTAACTGGTCAACGAAAGTCTTGAACTCCGAACAGACGGAGGAAACCCATCCGCCGCCCTCTCCTTGATAAAGCCCCGTCCAGCCGATGCCGGCGGGGAATACGTGCTGCCGGACGCTGACACCAGAGGCGATGAGGCGGTCTCCATAATTAACCGTTTCGTCGCGCAGAGGATCATCCTCGGCGGTAAAGATCAGCGCCGGCGCCACCCGGTTCAGCCGCGTGCACTGGCAGGGTGCGGCATAGGGGTGGAAAAACCCGCAGGCCTTGGCAAGGTAATGGCTCCAGCCATCCGCCCAGCGCTGGCGCATGCCGATCCTGTCCGCTTCGCGGAAGGATTCCGTCGTCATCATCGGGTCGATCATGGGCGACAGAAGAATCTGACCTGCGAGTTTGCCCGGCATGCGGTCACGGGCCTTCAAGGCAAGCCCCGCCGCCACATTGCCACCAGCCTCTTCGCCGGCCACGAACAGCAGCGATTTCGCGCCGCCATAATGCTTGCGATCCCGGCTCAGATGATCGAGCGCCTCATAGGCACAATCGATGACCATCGGAAACTCGTTGCCGGATGGCTGACTGTAGTCGGCTTCCACAACCACTGCGCCGCTTTCCGCAAGCGCGCGGGCCACTGGAAGTTCCGGGCAGTTACCACCAGGCTCGAGACCGGGTTGCAGAAACGATCCACCGCGCAGGTAAAGCACGACAGGCGGCTGGCTGCACAGGCTCTCACCTTCATATCGGCGCACGGAAAGCTGGGGTGTGGAGCCCCCACAGCTTTTGATGTTCTCCCAGTGCGCGTTCATCTGATCCGGTCCCGTGCACCACCATCGGCGGCGCATCATATTTGCAAAATCTGAAATTCATATTATTGTTCGGGAAGAAATGATCAACTACGCCAAAATGAAAACACTATTCCAAAAAAACGGATAATATCATCATGGATCAGCTCTCCGCCATGCGGGTTTTTACGCGTGTCGTGGAAACCGGCAATTTCAGCCGCGCCGCGACCGCGCTGAGCATGCCGAAAACCACCGTCACCAACATGGTGCAGGCGCTCGAGGCGCATCTGCATACCACGCTGCTCAACCGCACCACGCGTAGGGTAATGCTGACAACGGATGGAGCCCTCTATTATGAGCGGGCATCACAGATTTTATCGGAAATTGAAGAGCTTGACGGCAGCATGTCCAGCGCGCAGGTGCAGCCATCCGGCAGATTACGTGTGGAAATGGCCGGTGTCTTTGCGGACCTTGTGGTTATTCCACATCTTTGCGAATTTTACCAGCGTTATCCGCAAATCCGCCTCGATCTCGGCGTCGGCGACCGTCTGGTCGATTATATCGCTGAGAATGTCGACTGCGCGCTGCGCGTCGGTGTGTTGCGCGATCAGTCGCTGATTGCCCGAAAAGTAGGCGAACTCCGGTTCGAGACATTTGCCTCGCCACTCTACATCCAGAACTTCGGCATGCCGCAAGAGCCGGAGGATTTGGAGAACGGCCATTATTCGGTCGGTTATCTCAACGCCACCACGGGCCAGATCATGCCGGCCTCCTTCGACGATGGCGTGCGCAGCGTCGAGCTGACCCCAAATTACGTGGTGTCGGTCAATGACAGCCGTACCTATCTCAATGCCGCGCTGGCGGGCATGGGCATCGTGCAATTGCCGGTCTTCATGGTGAAGGATCACCTGGCGCGCGGCGAACTGGTGCCGGTCCTTTCGCAGTGGCGGCGCGACCCCATGCCGATCTATGTCGTTTATCCGCAGACCCGGCATGTGACCAACAAGGTGCGTGTTTTTGTCGACTGGCTGGCCAAACTGGTTCACGGGCTGGTGTGAGACGGGCGGCAAAAGCTGAACGTGTGGCGTCATTACAGGCGCCGCAAATTTTCTGATTTTTTTGGAAACTGGAGCGGGCGAAGGGATTTGAACCCTCGACCCCAACCTTGGCAAGATTGACGAGACCCTACGCTACACTATCCGAATTCTCTCTATCATACTAAAATAATTATGTAATTTCATTTTTGCATCGCCGTCTGTATCCGTCAAATACGCTTCCATTTCTCTTTTTCCGCTGACAACTTGCTGACAAAGGCCAAGCAGTTATGCTATTGTCAGCAAAATCGTCAACCGCAGTCAGAGAGGAAGCAACATGGCCAAACTCACCAAGCGGGCACTCGAAGCCATGACCCCGCCCGAGAAGGGCAAGCAGGCATTCTTGTGGGACGGCGAACTCCGGGGTTTCGGAGTCCGCATGCTCCCCTCCGGTCTCCAGACGTTCGTGCTGAATTATCGAAACGCGGCCAACAAGGAACGGCGCATTAATCTCGGCCGTTTCGGAGTGATGACCGTTGAGCAGGCTCGCGAAAAGGCCAAGGTCAAGCTCGGCATGATCGCGGACGGAGACGATCCTGCCGATGCCGACAAGGACCCGCATCACCAGCAGACAGTCTCTGCCTTGTGTGACTGGTATCTCGCCGAGGCCGAGGCTGGCCGCATCCTCGGCCGCCGCAATCGGCCGATCAAGAAATCGACGCTCGCCATGGACAAGAGCCGCATCGAAACGCACATCAAGCCGCTCCTCGGCAGTCGCCTCGCGCATACGCTGAAGGTGGCCGATATCGAGGGGATGCAGTCGGATATCGTGGCCGGCAAGACGGCGAAGCCGCGAGGCGGAGGTCGAGGCGGCGTCACGACCGGCGGCCCCGGCGTTGCCTCCCGCGCCGTCGGAACGCTCCAGAGTATCCTTGGTCACGCCGCCCGCCTCGACAAAATCGAAAGCCATCCGAGCCGCGGCGCGCGAAAGCTCGCGGGCAAGAAGAAACAGCGGCGGTTGAGCGTGGCCGAGATCAAGAAACTCGGCGCCGCGATGCGGCACGCGGAACGCAACGGCGAAAGCCCTGTGGCCCTCGCCATCGTCCGCTTCCTGGCGCTCACAGGCTTCCGCATCTCAGAGGGACAAGGCGTGCAACGCCATTGGCTCAACGCCGGGGTCGGCTACGTGGCTTTCCCCGACACCAAGAGCGATGCGCAGATCCGTGCGATCGGCCCTTCCGCCGCGAAGATCGCTGCCAGCCAGCCGGCTCGCGGCAATAATCCGTATGTCTTCCCGTCCGATATTACCGACGGCCATTTCACGTCGGCCAAGGCCTGCCTCTTCAGGCTCTGCGCCAGCGTCGGTATTGAGGGTGTCACGCCGCACACGCTGCGCCACACCTTCGGCAGCGTCGCCGGCGATCTCGGCTTCTCCGAGCTGACGATCAGGGCACTGCTTGGCCATGCTGCTCAAAGCGTGACACAGGGCTATGTCCATATCGATGAGGCCCTGAAGCTCGCCGTCACCCGCACCTGCGAGGAAATCGCCTCCCTCCTGGATGAAGAGGACAAAGCCGTGTTTCCCGAACAGGTAGAAAGGCAGGCGGCGTGATGGCGCAGAGCACGGACCCGCACCTTGCCGGCGACGGCTCCCGTCGCCGGTCCCGCAAGGTGTGTTCGATTTCAGTTATTGCAGTTGATGACGTATATCCCTATATTGGCAGGCAAGGAGAACATGCCATGGCCAGCCAAGTCGTCCAGTTTGCCGGCCTTTCGGACCGGGATCGCAAGAATGTAACGCACCTGCCGAAACTCGGCGAGGGCGATCATGTCGAACTGCATGTCCGCCGCCGGGACGGTGCGGAGCAGACGGTTTCACTGCCGCCGGCCGCCGCCAATGCCATAGAAACCCTGCTTTCGCGGCTGCTCAGCGGCGAACGGGTGGCGGTCATTGCCGAGAATCAGGAACTGAGCCCGACCGAAGCCTCGACCATTCTCGGCATCTCTCGTCCGCTTGTCGTCCATCGCATGGACATCGGCGACCTGCCGTTCCGCTACGTCGGAAAGCATCGCCGCGCCTCGCTCAAGGACGTGCTGGCGCTGAAGGCGCAGCTCGACGTCCAGCGCAAGGCCATGCAGGATCTGGCGGCTGACGCCGAGGACCTCCATCTGCGCTATGGCATTTAGTCTCTCCGTCGCAGTCTGCGATGCCTGCATCCTCTATCCGTTCCATTTGAGAAATATCATCGTCCAGGCCAGCGTCGATCGCCTGTTCCATGCGCGCTGGACCGACACGATCCATGACGAATGGATGCGCAACCTCGTGGCCAAAACGCCGGGCCTCTCGATCGACCGGCTGGAAGCCACCAAGCGCCTCATGGACGTCGCCCTGCCGAGCGCGATGGTCGCCGGATACGAAAGGCATGTTCAGGCCGTCAGTCTCCCCGACCCGGATGATCGTCATGTCGCAGCGGCCGCCATCGAGGCCGGTGCATCGACAATCATCACCTGGAACCTGCGCGATTTTCCGGTCGGCGAGCTGCGCAAGCATGGCCTCATGCGTCAGTCGCCGGATGTTTTCCTTGCCGCTCTCTACGAGCACGTTCCGGAGCAGCTTGTCAGCTCGCTGGCGAATGCGCGGAGCAATCTCAGCCGGTCGCGTGTTTCGGCCACAGACTTCATCGGCATCCTGCGCGACCAGAAGCTCATCAGGCTGGCGGCGCAGATCGAGAAACACGTCGGCGATCTCTAGGGCGGTTTTCTCCGTTCCCTGAAACCCTGATCCACGGTTTTACGTGTTTCCGGCTTTACGCCGAAGACGTCATTCCCCGGCTCGTTGCAATATCCCGGTGCACAGCCAGTCCGATTTCAGAGTGATGGTTCCGCACATATGGCCAAGAAGCCGGTCGAACGACTTGATCCGACACAATCCACGATAAAGAAACTCTTCGCCTATAGCGGAAACCAATGCGCGATCCCCGATTGCCAGGAGCGGCTTGTCGATGCAAGCGGCGCCATGCTGGGCAAGATCGCCATATCTACGCCGCCGAAAAAGGCGGCCCGCGCTTCGATTCCAAGATGAGCAACGAAGACCGCCGCAGCTTCGACAGAGGTGTTCGACGTTACCGACTCGATGAAGAGGTCGAAGGGCTGGCTACCTTCATCGACCGACTGAAGGAGCTTCCCCTTGAAGAGCGCGCCTTCGCCATCAAGCTGACGGAGCGCATGAGGCACGAGACGTCGACAATCTGCCGGCTTAAGATGTGGCGGGCGCATTCAGCCTGGGTAAGACCAAGCTACGTCAGCGTATGAACCTGCTTGAGCATCATTTGCTTGGCGATATCACCGCGGGCCATGGTTACCAGCAATATATCGTGCGTCTGTGGGACCGCGATCCCGGCAGCAATCCCTGGATTGAAATGCTGGAATTCTGCGACAGGACCGGCATCGCCATCGACAGTCTCGTCTCCGATCTTAACTTCGCGCAATATGACGCATGACGGCATCGCCTCGATGCTATCGGCGGCATGGGCTTTGATTCGGAATTGCTGGTCGAGGTTCCAAGGCTGAATTCCGGACTGTCGTTTCCACGAGTTTCCGTATCTTGGGTGGGGGAAAGCTTTCCCCCTGGCCGGCACTGCGTTGCCGGCGCACCCTCTTCAGCGGGGAGACCCCGCAACGCCCCCTTAGAGTGAGAGTGCGGGCCGGGTTTTCCGCGACGGGTTGAGGGCTGGGAGAGAGGCTTCCGGCGCCCGTCGCGGAGAACCGCGATGTCCAGATATGACCGTACCGGATCGG